>NZ_JBHTML010000277.1:0-3707 GCF_042679445.1 Arthrobacter sp. GCM10027362 | reverse complement strand
CGGCCCGGCGCAGCGGCGGGGCCGTCATGCGCCGGCCCCGCCGCCGGAGCCGGCCAAGCCGACCAGGACGGCCCCGTCCTCGAGCCGCACCGGATGGACAGGCAGGAGAAGGTCCGGGTTGCCGAGGCACTCGCCGGTGGAGAGCAGGTAGACCTGCTTGTGCAGCGGCGAGGCGATGGTGGCCCGGGTGCCGGAGTTTCCGACGATGCCGCGGGCCATCACGTACGCCCCGGTGGCCGGGTCCCGCTGGTCCACGGCATAGACCTCGGTTTCGGAGATCCGGAACAGTGCCACCTGCCGGCCGTCCACCAGCGCAGCCTCGCCCCAGCAATTCTCCAGGTCATCCACCCGGCAGATGCGGTGCCATTGGATCCCGTCCATGGCGGACAGCATCTCGGGAGCAATCATTACGGTCATCGTGGTCCCCGTTCTGGAAGCGGATAGGAAGCGGATAGGAAACAAGAAGTATGCAAAAACGCTAGGAAACGGATGTTTCGGCCAGCTCCCCGCGGAGTAACGCAGAAGTAAAACGCGACTCACCCCGGCCGGGTGCCCCGGTGATGCCCGGCGGCACGGATCCGGAGCACCCGATCCGGGCGTCGCCGCCGCGTGTTTCCGGCAGGTTTCGGAATCCTCACCCGGACCCCCGGGAAAACCGAACCAAATGTCAACAAGAGGAAACAGCCGGGCAATCGGCAGGCAACGGTGGCTGCCTAGGCTGGAAGCCAAGTTCCGGCAGTGACCCGCATCCGAAAGGCCCGCAATGACCCAGAACACCCCGCGCAGGATCGTCGTCGTCGGCGGCGGCCCGGCAGCCCACCGTTTTGTCGAGTCCATGTGTTCCCGCGGAATGGTGGAGGCCGGCCGGTTCGCCATCACCGTGCTGACCGAGGAAGTCCACCGGCCGTATGACCGCGTGGCCCTGAGCAGGGCGCTGACCGATACCGGGGTGGACCTGACCCTGGGCGACAAGTCGCTGTGGGAGACGGACGGCATCACGCTGGTCACCGGTGCCCGGGCCGTGGACATCGACCTTGAGGCCAAGGAAGTCATCACCGCCGCCGGCGCCCGCTTCGGCTACGACGAGCTGGTGCTCGCCACCGGCTCCAACGCCGCCACCCTGCCGATCCCGGGCAACGAACACACCATGGTCTACCGCACGCTCGAGGACGTCCGGTCCATTAACGCGAAGGTCTCGGAGCTGGCCGGCAGGCTCGGCCGCACCGTCAACGCCGTCACCATCGGCGGCGGCCTGCTCGGGCTGGAGGCCGCCGCCGGGCTGCAGGCCCTGGGCGCCAATCCGGTGGTGATCGACGGCGGCAAGTGGCTGATGGGCACCCAGCTGGACGAGGGTGCCGGCCAGGCCATGGGCCGGCTGATCGCCGACAAGGGCCTGCAGGTGCACGGCGGCGTCTTCCCCGCCGCGGTGCTGACCGAAACGGACGGGGACGGCCAGGCCCGGGTCACCGGCGTCGAAATGGCCGACGGGCGGATCATCGACGCGGACATGGTGGTGGTCTCCATCGGCGTCCGGCCGCGCGACGAGCTCGCCCGCACCCTGAACGACCGCGCCAGGGCCGAGGCCGCGGCGGCCGCCGGCAAGGCCCCCGGGGAGCTGGGCGAGGAGGACTTCGTCCCGGTCTTTAGGATGGGCGCCCGCGGCGGCATCGTGATCGACGAAAGCTGCGGCACCGACGTCGAGCACATCTGGGCCATCGGCGAGGTCGCCAACTTCGGCGGCATGTGCGTGGGCCTGGTCGCCCCGGCCAACACCATGGCCGAAATCGTCGCGGACCGGCTGCACGGCGGGGATGCGGCCTTCACCGGCTTCGACACCGCCACCAAGCTCAAGCTCTCCGGCGTGGACGTGGCCAGCTTCGGCGACGCCCACGCCAAAACCGCCGGCGCCCTGGAGGTGGTCTACGCCGACCCGGCCCGCGGCGTCTACCAGAAGCTCGTGGTCACCGACGACGCCCGGACGCTGCTGGGCGGCATTTTCGTCGGCGACGCCGCGCCCTACACCTCGCTGCGGCCGCTGCTGGGCCGCGAGCTGCCGGCCGAACCCGGTGCCTACCTCTCCGCAGCCGGCGGTGGGGAAACCCCGGACACCGAACTGCCCGATGACGCCGTGCTCTGCTCGTGCAACAATGTGGCCGCCGGCAGCATCCGGGACGCCGTCAACGGCTGCGGCACCTGTGCGGGGAACGATCCGGTGCGCGAGCTCGGCGGGCTCAAGGCCTGCACCCGTGCCGGCACCCAGTGCGGGTCCTGCGTGCCGATGCTCAAGAAGCTGCTCGAAACCGAGCTGGCCAAGTCCGGCATCGCCGTCTCCAAGGCGCTGTGCGAGCACTTCGCGATGTCCCGTGCCGAACTGTTCGAGGCCGTCCGCGCGCTGGGGCTGACCTCCGCGGAACAGATCCTGGCCCGCTTCGGCACCCCGGTCGAGGTCGTCACGGCCGAGGGCAGGCCGGCCACCGCCGCCCCGCTCGGCTGCGACATCTGCAAGCCGGTGCTCGGTTCCATCCTCGCCTCCCAGCACAGCGCCTACCTGCTCGACGGCGGCCGCGGCGTGCTGCAAGACACCAACGACCGGGCGCTGGCCAACATGCAGAAGAACGGCACCTATTCCGTGGTCCCGCGCATTCCCGGCGGAGAGATCACCCCCGAAAAGCTCGGCGTCATCGCCCGCGTGGCCGGAAAATACGGGCTCTACACGAAGATCACCGGCGCGTTGCGCATCGACATGCTGGGCGCCCGGCTCGAACAGCTGCCGGAAATCTGGAAGGAACTGGTGGAGGCCGGCTTCGAATCCGGGCACGCCTACGGCAAGGCGCTGCGCAACGTGAAGTCCTGCGTCGGCTCGACCTGGTGCCGCTACGGGGTCCAGGACTCGGTGTCCATGGCCATCAACCTCGAACTGCGCTACCGCGGCCTGCGCTCGCCGCACAAGCTCAAGATCGGCGTCTCCGGCTGCGCCCGCGAATGCGCCGAGGCCCGGGGCAAGGACGTCGGCGTCATCGCCACCGCCGACGGCTGGAACATGTACGTCGGCGGCAACGGCGGGGCCATCCCCGCCCACGCCCAGCTGCTGGCCAAGGACCTGGACGACGAAACCCTGGTCAAATACATCGACCGCTACCTGATGTACTACATCCGCACCGCGGACCGGCTGCAGCGCACCGCCCGCTGGGTGGAGGAGCTCGACGGCGGCATCGGCCACGTCCGTGACGTGGTGGTCAACGACACCCTCGGCATCGCCGGGGACCTGGAGTCCGCCATGGCGCGCCACGTGGAGAACTACGAAGACGAGTGGGCCGCCACGCTCAAGGACCCGGAGCGGCTGCGCCGCTTCCGGTCCTTCGTCAACGCCCCCCGGGATGCCGACGGCTCAATCCTGAACGTCAGCGAGCGCGGCATGCTCCGTCCGGCCACCGACACCGAAATTGCCGCGGCCGCCGGTTCCGCCCCGGTGCTGCTGGGAGCCTCGATCCCGCTGCGCCCGGCCGACTGACCCCCGCCCGCCGTCCCGAAGGAGTCCCCCATGAACATCACCGCAGATTTGACCGGCCAGACAGTCCTCGTCGCCGGCGAGGCCGCGGCCGCCCGCCGTGCAGTCCGCCGCTACCGCAGTGCCGGCGCCACGGTGCGCACGCTCACCTCGCCGACGCACCTGGCGCCCGGGCTGTTCGACGGCGTCGTGCTGGTGG
>NZ_JBHTML010000276.1:0-3734 GCF_042679445.1 Arthrobacter sp. GCM10027362 | reverse complement strand
GGCGTCCTCGACCGCGGCCCAGCAGGCGGTGCCGGCGATGTGGACCTGCAGCGCGCGGTTGGCGTGCGCCAGCTCCGCCAGCAGCGGCTCGACGTATGCTTCGGCGTCCTGGCCGCCGGCCTCCGGGAGCTGTACGCGCGCGGCGACCTCGTTCGTGGTCAGCGGGCCGAGCAGGCGCAGCAGGTCCGCGATGCCCTCGAGGCCGCGGACCTTGCGGTCCTCGGTGAGCCGCTGCAGCTCCCGCCCGGTCTGGGCGATGACCGCCTCGTCCAGCAGTTCGCGCAGCTCGGCCCGGCCGAGCAGGTCGTTCAGCAGCGCCGGGTCCAGGGACAGCGCGGCGGCGCGGCGCTCGGCCAGCGGCGAATCGCCCTCGTAGAGGAAGGTGGCGACGTAGCCGAAGAGCAGGGAGCGGGCGAACGGCGAGGGCTGCGGCGTCGTCGTCTCCACCAGGCGCAGCTCGCGGCGTTCGATGCGCGCGGCAATGTCCTTCAGCGCGGGCAGGTCGTAGACGTCCTGCAGGCACTCGCGCACGGTCTCGAGCACGATCGGGAACGTAGGGTACTTGCGCGCGACGTCCAGCAGCTGGGCCGAGCGTTGGCGCTGCTGCCACAGCGGGGTGCGCTTGGCCGGGTTCTGCCGCGGCAGCAGCAGGGCGCGGGCGGCGCATTCGCGGAAGCGCGAGGCGAACAGCGCCGAGCCGCCGACCTCGGCGGTGACGATCTGGTCCAGTTCCTCCGGGTCGAACAGGAACAGGTCCGCCCCGGGCGGCTCGTCCTCCATCACCGGCACCCGCAGCACGATCCCGTCGTCGGCGGCCATCGCCGAGCCGTCCAGGCCGTAGCGCTGCTGCAGCCGGGCACCCACCGCCAGGGCCCAGGGGGCGTGCACGGGCAGGCCGAAGGGGCTGTGCAGCACCACCCGCCAGTCGCCGAGCTCGTCGTGGAAGCGTTCGACGACGAGGCTGCGGTCGCTGGGGATGACGTCGGTGGCCGCCCGCTGTTCGGACAGGTAGGCCAGCAGGTTGGCGGCGGCCCAGTCATCCAGTCCGCTGCCGGCCAGCCGCTGCCGGGCCTGGTCCCCGGCCAGGCCCGAGACCTCCCGCACGAAGCTGCCCAGCGCCCGGCCCAGTTCCACCGGCCGGCCCAGCGAGTCCCCCTTCCAGAAGGGCAGCTTGCCGGGCTGGCCGAAGGCGGGGGAGACCAGCACCCGGTCGTGCGTGATGTCCTCGATCCGCCAGCTGGTCGCGCCCAGGGCGAAGACGTCCCCCACCCGGGACTCGTAGACCATCTCCTCGTCCAGCTCGCCCACCCGCCGGCCGCCGGTGTTTTTTGAGGTTCCCGCGTTTTCGGAGCCGGCCAGGTAGACGCCGAAGAGGCCGCGGTCCGGGATGGTGCCGCCGGAGGTGACCGCCAGGCGCTGGGCGCCGGGACGGCCGGTGAGGGTGCCGGCGATCCGGTCCCAGACGATCCGCGGGCGCAGTTCGGCGAACTCGTCCGAGGGGTAGCGCCCGGCCAGCAGGTCCAGGGTGGCCTCGAAGGCCGAGCGCGGCAGCGTGGCGAAGGGCGCCGAGCGGCGGACGACGTCGAACCATTCCTCCGCGTCGATGCTGCCCAGGGCGGTGGCGGCCACGGTCTGCTGGGCCAGGATGTCCAGCGGGTTCGCCGGGATGGCCAGCGGCTCGATCCGCCCGGCCAGCATCCGCTCCACCGTGACGGCGGTGTTGACCAGGTCCTGGCGGTGCTTGGGGAAGAGCACGCCGCGGGAGACCTCGCCCACCTGGTGCCCGGCCCGGCCCACCCGCTGCAGGCCGCTGGCCACCGACTGCGGGGATTCGACCTGGACCACCAGGTCCACCGCCCCCATGTCGATGCCCAGTTCCAGGCTGGAGGTGGCCACGACGCAGCGCAGCCGCCCGGTTTTCAGGTCGTCCTCGATCAGCGCCCGCTGGTCCTTGCTCACCGACCCGTGGTGGGCGCGCGCCAGCACCGGTTCGGCCCCGGCGCTGGATCCTGCCTGCGCCATGATCTGCGCCGGGGGAGCAGCAGGTGACGTACGTTCGGCCGGAGACGTCCTCGAGGAAGGCGGCTTTAATACTTCGGAAGGCCCTCCAGGGCCTGAAGAAGTTTCGTTGCCGCCGTTTGAGGACGTCTCCGGCTCCCAAGGCGGCGCTTCCGCCGCGGCCTGACGTTCCGCCCAGATTTCGTTGAGGCGGGCGGTCAGGCGTTCGGCGAGGCGGCGGGAGTTGGCGAAGACGATGGTGGACCGGTTTTCGGCGATCAGGTCCACGATCCGCTCCTCCACGTGCGGCCAGATCGAGGCCGGCTGCGGGTTCGGATCCAGCTCGTCCGCCGGCGGCGGGACCAGGGCGGTCATGTCCTCGACCGGCACGGCCACGGTCAGGTCCCAGCGCTTGGCCGCCGGCGGCGCGACGATTTCCACCGGCGAGCTGCCGCCGAGGAACCGGGCCACGGTCTCCAGCGGCTCCACCGTGGCGGACAGGCCGATGCGCTGGGCCGGCCGGGGCAGCAGCGCGTCCAGGCGCTCCAGCGAGACGGCCAGGTGCGCCCCGCGCTTGGTCCCGGCCACGGCGTGCACCTCGTCCAGGATCACCGTGTCCACGTTCGCCAGGGTCTCCCGCGCCTTGGAGGTGAGCATCAGGAACAGGGACTCCGGCGTCGTGATCAGGATGTCCGGTGGGCGGGACAGCAGCTGCCGGCGCTCGGCGGCAGGGGTGTCCCCGGAGCGCACGCCCACCGTGACGGACGGTGCGGGCAGGCCCAGGCGCCTGGCGGTCTGGGTGATCCCGATCAGCGGGGCGCGCAGGTTGCGTTCCACGTCCACGCCGAGGGCCTTCAGCGGCGAAATGTACAGCACCCGGGTCCCGCGCGGCGCCGCTTTCGCCCGGGCGGGCAGGTCCCCGAGGGGCAGCTCCGGGGCCTCCCCGGCGGCCTGCAGGAAGCCGTCCAGCGCCCAGAGGAAGGCCGCGAGGGTCTTGCCCGAGCCGGTCGGCGCCACCACCAGGGCATGCGCCCCGTGCGAGATGGCCGCCCAGGCGCCGGCCTGGGCCGGAGTGGGCGCGCTGAAGGCCCCGGTGAACCACTGCCGGGTGGCCGGGGAGAACCTGTCCAGAACCGCGGAATCCGCCGGGTCTGCTGCCTGCTGGGTGTTAATTCCGATGTATCCGAGATTATCGCCCGGCGCCGACAAGGTGCACCGGGAGCCGAGGATCGAGCCGTGCCCGTCCGGCCCGTTCCGAATGGCCGGAGGCGGGGCTTACGGGGTGTGGAACGTACCGACGGTCATCAGGACTACCTTTTCATTGGCGCAGCCGACGGTGGACTGCGGCGCCACCAGCGAGGCCGTGTCGTTCGGCGGGTAGACCCGGACCCCGGCGACGTTGGTGGGCCTGCACTCTTCCCCGTAGTTCTGGGCATTGGTCTGCCGCACCTCGGCGACGGCCGAACCGCCCGGTGCCACCGTTACGGCGGTCACGGCGGCATCCGGATTGCGCTGGGCGGGGGCGCCGACCTGCTTGCCGTTGGCATCCACATAGGACACCCCGGGGTAGCCGCGCAGCGTGCATGCGGTGGTGCCGGTGTTCTCCAGCACCAGATTCCGGTAGACGCTGCCGGCCGCCCCGCCGCCGGGCTGGGTGGCAATGCTTGCCTTGAGCTGGGCGGCCTTGCAGTCGCCGCCGGTTCCGACGGCGCCGCCCGGGGCGGCAGCGGTGGCGG
>NZ_JBHTML010000275.1:0-3744 GCF_042679445.1 Arthrobacter sp. GCM10027362 | reverse complement strand
TACCGGCTGGCGCTGCAGACCCGCGAGCAGCACATCCGCCGCGAGAAGGCCACTTCCAATATCTGCACCGCACAGGCACTGCTGGCCATCTGCGCGAGCATGTACGCGGTCTACCACGGCCCCGAGGGCCTGAAGGCCATTGCCGGGACAGTTCACGACAACGCGCGCGCCCTGGCCTCCACCCTGAAGGCGGCCGGCCTCGAGGTCCTGCACGGCAGTTTCTTCGACACCATCACCGTCCGTGTTCCGGACAGGGCCGCCAAGGTTATCGCCGCCGCCGATGCCCGGGGCATCAACCTGCGCCACATCGACGCCGACACCGTGGGTGTTTCCGCCGATGAAACCACGACGCCGGAGGTGCTGTCAGCGGTTGCTGCCGCCTTCGGGGCCGGCCCGGTTGGCTCGGCCGAGGGCTTCGAGCTCCCCGAGTCCGTGCTGCGCACCTCCGATTTCCTGCAGCATCCGGTGTTCAACACGCACCGCTCCGAGACGCAGCTGCTGCGCTACATCCGCAAGCTGTCCGACCGGGACCTGGCCCTGGACCGGACCATGATTCCGCTGGGTTCGTGCACCATGAAGCTGAACGCCACCGCGGAAATGGAAGCCATCTCCTGGCCGGAGTTCGCCTCCATCCACCCGTTCGCCCCGGATGCCCAGACCGAGGGCTGGCGGGAGCTGATCCAGGACCTTGAGGCCCAGCTGACCGAAATCACCGGGTACGACCAGGTCTCCATCCAGCCCAACGCCGGCTCTCAGGGCGAGCTCGCGGGCCTGCTGGCCATTCGCGGCTACCACGTCTCGCGCGGCGAGGCGCAGCGCACCGTCTGCCTGATCCCGGCCTCGGCGCACGGCACCAACGCGGCCTCCGCCGTGCTGGCCGGCATGAAGGTCGTCGTCGTCGCCACCGCGGCGGACGGCACGATCGACCATGCGGACCTGGCCGCCAAGATCGAGCAGCACCGGGACAACCTCGCGGCGATCATGATCACCTACCCGTCCACCCACGGGGTGTACGACGCGGACGTGCGCCAGGTCTGCGACGCGGTGCACGAGGCCGGCGGGCAGGTCTACGTCGACGGGGCCAATCTGAATGCGCTGGTGGGCCTGGCCCAGCCGGGCAGGTTCGGCGGCGACGTGTCCCACCTGAACCTGCACAAAACCTTCTGCATCCCGCACGGCGGCGGCGGCCCCGGCGTCGGCCCCGTCGCGGCCAAGGCCCACCTGGCACCGTTCATGCCCGGCGACGCCAATAAAACCGCCCATGCAGCCGGCGCCTCCGTACCATCGACCGGCGTGGCGATCTCCGCATCGCGCTTTGGTTCCGCCGGCGTGCTGCCGATCTCCTGGGCCTATGTGAAGCTCATGGGCGGCAAGGGCCTGACCGAGGCCACCAAGTCCGCACTGCTGGCCGCCAACTACATCGCCTCGCGCCTGAACGAGCACTTCCCGGTGCTCTACACCGGTGCGGGTGGGCTGGTGGCGCACGAGTGCATCCTGGACCTGCGCGACCTGACCGCGAAGACCGGGGTCACCGCCGAGGATGTGGCCAAGCGCCTGATCGACTACGGCTTCCACGCCCCGACCCTGGCGTTCCCGGTGGCCGGCACCCTGATGGTCGAGCCCACGGAGTCCGAGGACCTTGCGGAGATCGACCGCTTTATCGAAGCCATGATCACCATCCGCGGTGAAATTGACCAGATCGCCAACGGCGACTTCACGGTCGAAAACAGCCCGCTGCGCCACGCACCGCACACCGCGGCCGCCGTCGTGTCTTCGGACTGGGACCGTGCCTACCCGCGCGAACAGGCCGCCTTCCCGGTCCACTCCCTCAAGCAGGACAAGTACTTCCCGCCGGTGGGCCGGATCGACGGCGCCGCCGGGGACCGGAATCTGGTCTGCTCCTGCCCTCCCATTGAAGCCTTCAACAACTAAGGACTCCCTCGAATGACTGAGAATTACACTGCGCTCTACGACGAGCACAAGAAACTCGGCGCCTCGTTCACCGACTTCGGCGGCTGGCAGATGCCCCTGAAGTACTCCTCGGAACTGGCCGAGCACCACGCCGTCCGCCAGGCCGCCGGCCTGTTCGACCTCTCCCACATGGGCGAGGTCTGGGTCGAGGGCCCGGACGCCGCAGCGTTTTTGGACTGCGCCCTCGTCGGCAAGATCTCCGCGGTCGCCCTCGGCAGGGCCAAGTACTCGCTGATCTGCCAGGAAGACGGCGGCATCATCGACGACCTCATCAGCTACCGCTTCTCCGAGCAGAAGTACCTGGTGGTCCCCAACGCCGGCAACGCCAGAGTCGTTGCCGCCGCCCTGGCCGAACGGGCAGCGTCCGGACCTGACGGTGCCTTCGATGTCACGGTCACCGACGCCTCCGCCGAAACCTCGCTGATCGCCGTGCAGGGGCCCAACGCCGAGGCGATCCTGCTCAAGCTGGTCTCCGCCGAACAGGCTGCGCTGGTTACCGAGTTGAAGTACTACGCCTTTAATGAGGTCACCGTGGCCGGCCACGACGTCGTGCTGGCCCGCACCGGCTACACCGGCGAAGACGGCTTTGAACTGTTCATCCCGAACGAGGAAGCAGTGTCCCTGTGGGCTGCCTTGAGCGAAGCCGGCGAAGGGCTTGAACTGCTCCCGTGCGGCCTGGCCTGCCGCGACTCGCTCCGCCTGGAAGCCGGGATGCCCCTGTACGGCAACGAACTCTCCCGTGAAGGCAACCCCTACGCGGCGGGCCTCGGCGCGGTGGTGGCCCTGTCCAAGGAAGGCGGCTTCGTCGGCAGGACAGCATTGGAAGCCAGGAAGGCCGAAGGCGCCGGTTCCACGATCGGCCGCCGGCTGGTGGGCCTGAAGGGCCTGGGCCGGCGTGCCGGACGCTCGCACTACCCGGTGCTCAAGGACGGCGCCGTCGTCGGCGAGGTCACCTCCGGCCAGCCCAGCCCGACCCTGGGCTACCCGGTGGCGCTGGCCTACGTCGACGTCGAGCACACCGAGGCTGGCACCCTCCTCGACATCGACCTGCGCGGCAAGGCCGAGCCCTTCGAGGTCGTCGCGCTGCCCTTCTACAAGCGCCAGAAGTAGTCCCCGGCGGCTCCCGCCGCTCGCAAGCTCGCAGCGGGTCCCTCACCGCCGTGGCCCCACCCGGCGGCTCCCGCCGCTCGCAAGCTCGCAGCGGGTCCCTCACCGCCGTGGCCCCACCCCTCCAAACTTAAGGAACCAAAATGAGCAAGGTACTTGCCGAACTAAAATACTCCGCAGAGCACGAGTGGGTCGCCACTGACGGCTCCGGCCCGTCCATGATCGGCGTGTCCGCCGTGGCCGCCGACGCCCTCGGCGACATCGTCTACGTGGACCTGCCCGAGGTCGGTTCGATGGTGACGGCCGGCGAAACCTGCGGCGAGATCGAGTCGACCAAGTCCGTCTCGGACCTGTATTCCCCCGTGACGGGCGAGGTTACCGAAATCAATGACGCCGTCGTCGACAATCCTGCCGTGATCAATGACGATCCCTACGGCGCCGGCTGGCTCTTCAAGGTAGCCGTTGAGTCCGAAGGTCCGCTGCTGTCGGCCGAGGACTACGCCGCAGCAAATGGAGGTGAACTGTGAGCATTGCAGCAAACATCGACGCCGTCGTTTCGCCGTCCCTGAACGCCGCCCTCGCTGAATTCGATCCGGAGATCGCGGCGAAGATCGACGACGAACTCACCCGCCAGCGCAGCGGGCTGGAGATGATCGCCTCGGAGAA
>NZ_JBHTML010000274.1:0-3799 GCF_042679445.1 Arthrobacter sp. GCM10027362 | reverse complement strand
GGAGCCGGCCGCCGGGGCCGCCGGCGACCTCGCTGGTGTCCCCGGTGAGCAGCCGCCAGATCAGTGCGCGCACGGCCGGGCGGCCGTTGCCGCTGAGTGTGGCCTCGATCAGCTCGATGGTCCGCCCCGGCCGGACCACCTCGGTGTGCACCTCGAATGCGCCGCCGGGGATGACCCCGAGGATTTCGAAGGTGGCCTGGCTGATCACCATGTCCGGGCGCGGATGGTTGCGCAGCACCTCGTGGATCAGCAGTCCCGAGGCCGGGGCCATGTGCTGTTCGTGGTCGTTCCAGGCGCCCTGCGAGTGCAGGGTGGAGTGGAAGCGATGGGCGTCCCGGCGCACGTAGTAGGCGTCCGGGACGGGTTCGCCGGCGGCGCCGAGGTGCTCGGTGGCGGTGGTCAGGGATTCGGGCATGAGCCCAGTCTAGTGAAGCGCCCGCCGCAGCCGCGGCGGGCCCGACCCCGGCTAGAGTCTGATCATGGCGTGGTTCTATACCGTCCTGGGAGTGGTGCTGGCCGCCGCCGGCTTGGTGGATGTGTTCCAGACCCTGCTCCATCCCGGCGGCCGGGGCCGGCTCAGCCGGCTGGTCACGCGGGCCGTGTGGTGGGCCAGCAGGACCTTCAACCGGCCGGCCGGTTCGATCATCGGCCCGCTCGCCATCGCCGCAGTGGTTGCCATGTGGGTGATGCTGGAGCTTCTGGGCTGGGCCCTGATCTGCCTTCCGCACATCCCGGAAGGCTTCTCCTATTCTTCCGGGCTGGACCCGGCGGCGTATCCGGCCTTCGCCGAAGCGGTCTATATCTCCCTGGTCACCCTCTCGACGCTCGGCTTCGGCGACGTCGTCGCCACCGACGGCTGGCTGCGCATGGTCCTGCCGCTGGAGGCCGTGACCGGCTTCGCCCTGCTGACGGCGGCGGTGTCCTGGTTCCTGCAGATCTATCCGGCCCTGGCCAGGCGGCACGTCCTGGCGATCCGGCTGGAACTGCTGGAGAAGACCGAGTATGCCCTCATTCTCGACCATGCCGACGACACCAGCAGCAGCCGGATGCTGGAGATCCTGGCCCGGGACATCATCCAGATGCGCGTGGACCTGTTGCAGAACCCGGAGACGTACTACTTCCACGAGGCCGGCCCGGAGGTCCTGCTGCCGGACCCGCTGGCCCACGCGTACGAGCTGGGCAGCCGGGCGCGGCGGTCCAACCGCCACGACCTGCGCCTCGCCGGGGAACTGCTGGGGGCGGCCCTGGACGACCTGGCGTTTTTCCTCCGGCACGAGTTCGGCAATCCGGGGGAGACTCCGGAGCAGATTTTCCGTTCCCTGGGTGCCACCCGCGGGAGCAATAACCGGCGGTCCTGAACCCGTGGGCCGGCGGGGAGGCACCGGGCAGAAGGCCGGCGGCCCGGCTGCCAGGCAAAGCGAAGGCCCCTGCTTCCCGGGAAGCAGGGGCCTTGCCGTTGGCGGTGACGGAGGGATTTGAACCCTCGTTGGCTTTTACACCAAACATCATTTCGAGTGATGCACCTTCGGCCGCTCGGACACGTCACCAACGCCATAACTTTACCCGGTGTTCGGCCGGGTCCCAAACCGGCCCCCGGAACGGCCGCGGCCGGGCCTGGACCAGGACGGCAGCGGGGCCGAGGCTGCGGCGGTGCGAAGGTGCGCGCCGGCTTAGCGGTGGCCGGCGAAGAAGTCGCGCAGCAGCGCCGCGCATTCCTCCTCGCGTACCCCGGGGTAGACCTGGACCCAGTGGTTGAGCCGGCGCTCGCGGAGGATGTCGAACACGCTGCCGGAGGCGCCGGCCTTCTCGTCCCAGGCGCCGAAGACCACCCTGGGAATGCGGGCCAGCACAATGGCGCCGGCGCACATCGCGCACGGCTCGAGCGTGACCACCAGGGTGCAGCCGTCCAGCCGCCAGGACCCCAGTGCCTGTGCGGCCTGGCGGATGGCGACCATCTCGGCGTGCGCCGTGGGGTCCTGGTGCGCCTCCCGCTCGTTGCGGCCGGTGCCGACGATGGTGCCGTCCGGGCCGACGACGACGGCACCGATCGGTACGTCCGCGCTGTCCAGCGCCCGGCGGGCCTCGGCCAGGGCCAGGCCCATCCAGCGGTCGTAGCTGCCGGGGTGGCGGCGCGGTGCGGCGGAGGCGGTCACGGGGACAATTCTTCCCCGCGCCGCGGCGGGGTCCAAGCCGGGCGCCGGCGGCAATCGCTAGACTGGGTGCCATGCGCGTTCTCGAGGTCGACCATCCCCTTGTGGCCCACAAGCTCACGGTCCTTCGGGACAGGAACACCTCGTCGCCGGTTTTCCGGCAGCTGACGGAGGAACTGGTCACGCTGCTGGCGTACGAGGCCACCCGGGAGGTACGCACCGAACCGGTGGAGATCGAGACGCCGGTGGCCCGGACCGTCGGCACGGCGTTCACCAAGCCGACCCCGCTGGTGGTGCCGATTCTGCGTGCCGGGCTGGGCATGCTCGAGGGCATGACCAAGCTGGTCCCCACCGCCGAGGTGGGCTTCCTGGGCATGGCCCGCAACGAGGAGACGCTCGAGGCGATCACGTATGCCGAGCGGCTGCCGGCGGATCTGACCGGCCGCCAGGTTTTTGTGCTCGATCCGATGCTGGCCACCGGCGGAACGCTGCGCGAGGCGATCAAGTTCCTCTTTGCGCGCGGGGCCGCGGACGTGACCTGCATCTGCCTGCTGGCGGCTCCCGAGGGGCTGAAGCTCCTGGAGGAGGGGCTTGCCGACGCCAACGTCACCCTCGTGGTGGCTTCGGTTGACGAACGCCTGAATGAGAAGGCGTACATCGTTCCCGGCCTGGGCGACGCCGGGGACCGCCTCTATGGGGTGGCCGGCTAGGCGGAACACAACGCTTGTCCAAATAATGGACGTTTTGCCAAACGGGCGCATTTCTGTTCCTGACCGCCCGGCGGCGGCCGGCATTCCTCACCGGGGGAAAACCAAGCAGTTATATAAGGAAAGCATGCTTCCCGTCTCGCATTTGTCGGACCCTCGGCGGTGTGAGCTACGCCACAAAAAGCCCCAAAATCTCACTATGTGGACGAAAACGGCTTTTATTACTTGCACGTATCGTTTGTTACGACCAAGATCTATGGCGTGAACAACATTGCAACAGCATCTGCAGCCGCAGCCTTCCGGACAGGAACCTCCCCCGGGAGACAGTGCTGTTGCCGAATGCAGGCCTAGCTCGGCACCCCAGAGTTATCCAGGCAAGTCTCTTCTGTCCAATGGCGGGCAACGGCATCCCGTGCGGGCACATAATGCATTCGCGCCGTGGTGGCGGCCATTCACATTATTGAGGTTAGAAATGTCAGTTTCATCCGGATACGTCCACATCTCCGTCCGCAACGCCCAGAACCGCGCCGCTGCTGCGCAGCGCCCGGGCGGCCCGCGGCACTTGGACCAGCAGGGTTACCGCGTGCTGCGCCCGGTGTCGGGGCAGGCGGTCCCGGACCCGGCCTACCCGGCCACCGCGCCAACCCCCGTGGTCGCGCCCAATGGAACCCCCGGTCCGCAGGCGGTCAGCAATGACACTGTGGCCCGAGGGTTCGTTTTGTATGTGGGCCTTGACGAAGCTGCCGCCGCCGCGGCCGGGACTTCGCTGACCCGGCTCGCTTCGCAGATCCGCTCCTATGTGCAGAGCCTGGTTCCGGCCGCGCAGAGCCATGCCGCCGTCGCGCTGGCCCCGGCCGATGCCCCGGGCGAGAACATCGACGTCGTCCGCCAGGCCCTGGGGGATCCCACGGCGACCCGCCGCCCGCGCGCCGAGGCGGTGCG
>NZ_JBHTML010000273.1:0-3805 GCF_042679445.1 Arthrobacter sp. GCM10027362 | reverse complement strand
CCTGGGCGGCCGGACGGACCTGCGCGGGCTGGCCGGGGTGCTCGCCGGCGCCTCCGTGGTGGTGACCGGCAATACCGGCCCCGCCCACCTGGCCGCCGCGGTCGGCACCCCCGTCGTGTCCCTGTTCGCGCCCGTGGTGCCCGCCATCCGCTGGGCACCCTACAAGGTCCCGTTGGAACTGCTGGGGGACCAGAACGCACCCTGCAGGCTCAGCCGTGCCCGCGCCTGCCCGGTGCCGGGACATCCGTGCCTGGCCGGCGTCCAGCCGGAAGAAGTGGCGGCCGCGGTGGAGCGCCTGGCCGCGGACGTTCCGTCGTTGGGCACCAGGCGCCACCTGGCCCGCGGCACCAGGCCCAGACCGGAAAGGTGGACTGAATGAGGATCCTGCTGTGGCATGTGCACGGGGGCTGGACGGACGCGTTCGTCCGCGGCCGGCACGAGTACCTGCTGCCGGCCGCCCCCGGCGGCGGACCATGGGGGCTGGGCCGGGGCGGCCGTGACTGGCCGGCCGCCGCACGCGAAGTCGCGCCGGAGCGCCTGCGCGAGGAAGAGATCGACATGGTGCTGCTGCAGCGGCCGGAGGAACTCGACGCCTGCGAGCAGCTGCTGGGCAGGCGCCCGGGGCGCGATGTGCCGGCCGTCTACCTGGAGCACAACACGCCCAAGGGATCGGTGCCCAACAGCAGGCACCCGCTGGCGGACCAGCGGAACATCCCCGTGGTCCACGTGACGCATTTCAACAACCTCTTCTGGGACTGCGGCAACGCACCGACCACCGTTATCGAGCACGGCATCGCCGATCCCGGCTACCTCTACACGGGGGAGCGGGAGCACCTGGGCGTGGTGGTCAACGAGCCGGTGCGCCGCTGGCGCGTGACCGGCACCGACCTGCTGCCCGGCTTCGCCCGTACCGGGCGGCTGGAAGTCTTCGGCATGGGCGGCGCGGGCCTGGAACAGGCCACGGGACTGGGCCCGGACCGGCTCCAGGTCCGCGGGGACCTGCCCACCGCCGCCCTGCACGCCGAACTGGCCGGGTGCCGGGTGTACCTGCACCTGCTGCGCTGGACGTCGCTGGGGCTGTCCCTGCTGGAAGCCATGCACCTGGGCATGCCGGTGGTAGTGCTCGACGCCACGGAGGCATCCCGGGCGGTGCCGCCGGAAGCTGGCGCCATCTCCACGGACGTCGCACAGCTGCAGCGCGAGGCCGCGCGGCTGCTGGCGGATCCGGACGAGGCCCGGGCCCGGGGCCGGGCGGCCCGGCAGGCGGCGCTGGAGCGCTACAGCCTGGCCGCCTTCCACGCCGCCTGGGACACCGTACTTGCCGACACACCCCAGCGCGCCCGGCAGGTTTATGCCGCGGCGGAAAGGAGAGCGCAGTGAGGATATCGATGATCTCGGAGCACGCCAGCCCGCTGGCGGCCCTCGGAGGGGTGGATGCCGGCGGCCAGAACGTGCACGTTGCGGCGCTGTCCGCCGCGCTCGCGGCGCGCGGGCACCAGGTGACGGTCTATACCCGCCGGGACAGCCCCGGGCTGCCGGAACGGGTCACCGTGGGCAGCGGCTTCGAGGTGGTGCACGTGGACGCCGGCCCGCCGGAACAGGTGCCCAAGGACAGCCTGCTGCCCTACATGGCCCAGCTGGCCCGCGGCGTGGCTGCGGACTGGGGGCAGGAACCGCCGGACCTGGTGCACGGGCACTTCTGGATGTCGGGCCTTGCGGCCCTGGATGCGGCCAGGGGCAGCGTCGGCTCGGGCTACCCGGTGCCGGTGGTGCAGACGTTCCACGCCCTTGGCTCGGTCAAGCGCCGGCACCAGGGTACGCAGGACACCTCCCCGGCCGAGCGGGCCTGGCTGGAGCCGGCGGTGGGGCGTAACGCCGACCGGGTCATCGCCACCTGCTCGGACGAGGTGTTCGAACTCAAGGCGCTCGGCGTCCCCGGAACCAAGGTATCGGTGGCACCCTGCGGGGTGGACCTGGAACTGTTCACCCCGCACGGGCCGGCCGAGCCGCGGGACGGTACCGGCTACCGGATCGCCACCGTGGGCCGGCTGGTGCCCCGCAAGGGCGTGGACCTGGCCATCCGGGCCCTGCGCGAGCTGAAGGACGGCGGCCGGGACGACGTCGAACTGCTCGTGGTCGGCGGTTCCTCCGGCCCGGACGGGCTCGCCGTGGACCCGGAGGCCCGCCGCCTGGCCGCGCTGGCGGCCGACCTCGGGGTCGCGGACCAGGTGGTGCTGCGCGGACAGGTGCCGCAGGCCCAGATGCCGGCCCTGCTGCGCGGGGTCGATGCGGTGGTGTGCGCACCCTGGTACGAACCGTTCGGGATCGTGCCGCTGGAGGCCATGGCCTGCGGCGTGCCGGTGGTCGCGGCCGCGGTGGGTGGGCTGATCGACACCGTGGTGCACGGCAAGACCGGCCTGCATGTGCCGCCGCAGGATCCCGGCGCCCTGGCGGCCGCCCTGGCCGAACTGCTGGCCAATCCGGAACAGGCGCGGCAGCTGGGCAGGGCCGGACGCAGGCGGGTCTGTTCCCGCTACTCCTGGGACCGGGTGGCGGCCGAGACGGAAAAGGCCTACCTGATGGCATGTGCCGCCGTGGACGCCTCGCTCGATACGGTGGAAGGACAGGCGCTATGAGCACCGATGCGGTCGAAGACGCCGCGGTGGAGGCCGCCGTGGAGCAGCTTGCCGCCGAGACGGCGGGAGCCGGGAACTCCCCGGCCCCGCTGGAGGCGGTGCTGGGGCACCTGGACGAGGTCCATCCCGCCGTCGAGGCGCTGCGCCGGGAGGCCGGGCACCTGGCGGACTGGGGCGCCGAGCTGGCGGCCCGGCTGCTGGCGGGCCAGCGCCTGCTGGCGGCGGGCAACGGCGGGTCGGCGGCGGAGGCACAGCACCTGACGGCCGAACTCGTGGGCCGTTTCGACGGCGAACGCGAGCCGTTTTCGGCCATCTCGCTGCACGCGGAAACCTCCGCCGTCACCGCCATCGCCAATGACTATGGCTACGACCAGCTCTTTGCCCGGCAGGTCCTGGGCCATGGGCGGGCCGGCGACGTGCTGGTGCTGATGTCCACCAGCGGAAAGAGCCCGAACCTGCTGCACGCCGCCGAAGCCGCGCGCAGGATCGGCGTCACCAGCTGGGCGCTGACCGGGCCGGCCCCGAATCCCCTCGCCGCAGCCTGCGACGACTGCGTGGCGATCGCGGCGCCGTCGGCCAATGTGCAGGAGTGTCACCTGATTGCCCTGCACGCCCTGTGCCGCGCATTCGACGCCGAGGTCCGGCACCGCAGGCGTCCGGCGCCGGAATCCGCGCCGCTGTCCGGGGCCGGGGAGCTGCCATGAACCTGCCGATGGACATAGTGGTGGTCGGCGACGTGCTGCTGGACCGCGACCTGCGCGGGGGCGCCCGGCGGCTGAGCCCGGATGCCCCGGTGCCGGTGGTGGAGATCGAAACCGAGGACCATCGCGCCGGCGGTGCCGGCCTGGTGGCCACCCTGCTGGCCCGGGACGGGCACCGGGTGCGGCTGGTCACCGTGCTGGGCGACGACACCGCGGCGGGCCAGCTGCGCCGGGAATTGGCAGGAGTCGAAGTGGTGGCCGGCCCATCCGGTGCCCCGACCCCGGTCAAGACCAGGATCCGGGCCCACGGCCAGGCGGTGGTCCGCTTCGACGAGGGGTGCGGGGAATTCCCGCCCCCGGAGGCCACCGCCGGGATGCTGGCGGCGGTGGCCTCCGCCGAGGTGGTCATCGTGGCTGACTATGGGCGCGGGCTGGCCGCGAACGGCCGGCTGCGCGAGCTGCTGCAGC
>NZ_JBHTML010000272.1:0-3819 GCF_042679445.1 Arthrobacter sp. GCM10027362 | reverse complement strand
TACCGGCTGGCGCTGCAGACCCGCGAGCAGCACATCCGCCGCGAGAAGGCCACTTCCAATATCTGCACCGCACAGGCGCTGCTGGCCATCGTTGCCTCGATGTATGCCGTCTACCACGGACCCGAGGGCCTGAAGGCCATTGCCGGGACAGTTCACGACAACGCGCGCGCCCTGGCCGCCGTGCTGTCCGGTGCCGGCCTGGAACTGGTGTCCGATACCTTCTTCGACACCCTCACCGTGAAGGTCCCCGGCCGGGCGGACGAGGTGATCAAGGCCGCCGAGGCCAAGGGCATGAACCTGCGCGTCATCGACGCCGACCAGGTGGGCATTTCCACCGGCGAAGGCACGACGGCGGAGCACCTGGCGCTGGTCGCCGAGGCCTTCGGTGTTGACGACGCCGCCGCGAAGGTGGCCGGCGCTGCTTCCGCTGCCGGCTTCGAACTCGGTTCCGAGCTGCTGCGCACCTCCTCCTACCTGCAGCACCCGGTCTTCCACAGCTACCGCTCCGAGACCCAGATGATGCGCTACCTGCGCCGGCTCTCGGACCGCGACCTGGCCCTGGACCGGACCATGATTCCGCTGGGTTCGTGCACCATGAAGCTGAACGCCACCGCGGAAATGGAGTCCATCACCTGGCCGGAGTTCGCCTCCATCCATCCCTTCGCCCCGCAGCACCAGACCGCCGGCTGGCGGGAGCTGATCGCGGATTTGGAGGCCCGGCTGGCGGCGATCACCGGCTACGCGGGCGTGTCCATCCAGCCCAACGCCGGCTCTCAGGGCGAGTATGCCGGGCTGCTGGCCATTCGCAACTACCATGTCTCCCGCGGCGATGACCAGCGCACCATCTGCCTGATCCCGGCCTCGGCGCACGGCACCAACGCGGCCTCCGCCGTGCTGGCCGGCCTGCAGGTCGTCGTCGTCGCCACCGCGGCGGACGGCACGATCGACCATGCGGACCTGGCCGCCAAGATCGAGCAGCACAAGGACCAGCTGGCCGGCATCATGATCACCTACCCGTCCACCCACGGGGTGTACGACGCGGACGTGCGCCAGGTCTGCGACGCGGTGCACGAGGCCGGCGGGCAGGTCTACATCGACGGGGCCAACCTCAACGCCCTGGTGGGCCTGGCCCAGCCGGGCAGGTTCGGCGGCGACGTGTCCCACCTGAACCTGCACAAAACCTTCTGCATCCCGCACGGCGGCGGCGGCCCCGGCGTCGGCCCGGTGGCCGTGGCCGAGCACCTGGTCCCGTTCCTGCCCGGCAACGCGGCCATCGCCGCGCATGAAGGCAAGGGCATCCCGGTGTCCGCCTCCGAGTTCGGCTCGGCCGGCGTGCTGCCGATCTCCTGGGCGTACGTGGCCATGATGGGCGCCGAGGGCCTGACCAATGCCACCAAGAACGCGCTGCTGGCCGCCAACTACATCGCCTCGCGCCTGAACGAGCACTTCCCGGTGCTCTACACGGGCAACGCCGGCCTGGTGGCGCACGAGTGCATCCTGGACCTGCGCGACCTGACCGCGAAGACCGGGGTCACCGCCGAGGATGTGGCCAAGCGCCTGATCGACTACGGCTTCCACGCCCCGACCCTGGCGTTCCCGGTGGCCGGCACCCTGATGGTCGAGCCCACCGAGTCCGAGGACCTGACGGAGATCGAGCGGTTTATCGACGCGATGGTTTCCATTAAGGGCGAAATCGACCAGGTGGCTGCCGGCGACTTCACCGTGGAGGAATCCCCGCTGCGCCTGTCCCCGCACACTGCCGCGGCGGCCATCAGCAGTGACTGGGACCGCAAGTACAGCCGCGAGCAGGCGGTCTTCCCGGTGCCGTCGCTGAAGATGGACAAGTACTTCGCCCCGGTGGGCCGGATCGACGGCGCCGCCGGGGACCGGAACCTGATCTGCTCCTGCCCGCCGCCCGAAGCCTTCGAGAACTAAGGAAAGGTGCCCGCAGATGAGCACTGAAACCACTACCGGCCGCTATACGGCCCTTTACCCCGAGCACCAGAAGCTCGGCGCCTCGTTCACCGACTTCGGCGGCTGGCAGATGCCGCTGAAGTACGGCAGCGAACTGGCCGAACACAAGGCGGTCCGTGCGACCGCCGGCCTGTTCGACCTCTCCCACATGGGCGAGGTCTGGGTCGAGGGCCCGGAGGCCGCGAAATTCCTGAACTACGCGCTGGTCGGCAACCTCGGTGCCGTCGCCGTCGGCAGGGCCAAGTACTCGCTGATCTGCAACGCCGACGGCGGGATCATCGACGACCTGATCTCCTACCGGCGTCCGGCAACGGAAAAGGGAGACAGGTACCTCGTGGTGCCCAACGCCGGCAACGCCAGGGTCGTTGCCGCCGCCCTGGCCGAACGGGCAGCGTCCGGACCTGACGGGGCCTTCGATGTCACGGTCACCGACGCCTCCGCCTATGTGTCGCTGATCGCAGTGCAGGGGCCGAATTCCCTTGACATCCTGCTCACGCTTGTTCCGGCCGGCCAGCACTCCACGGTGCGCGGGATGAAGTACTACGCGGCGGACGAGGTGGAATTCACCTTCGGCTCCGGGGCCCACAAGCTGCTGCTGGCCCGGACCGGCTACACCGGCGAGGACGGCTTCGAGATCTATGTGCCCAACGAGTCTGCCGCGGCCCTGTGGCAGGCCCTGCTGGAGGCCGGCCAGGAGGAAGGGCTGGTCCCGGCCGGCCTGGCCAGCCGCGACTCGCTGCGCCTGGAAGCGGGCATGCCGCTGTATGGCAACGAGCTCTCCCTCGAGGTCACCCCGTTCGAGGCCGGACTCGGCCCGGTGGTGTCCTTTAAGAAGGAGTCCGACTTCGTCGGCCGGGCAGCCCTCGAGGCCCGCAAGGCCGAGGGCCCCAAGCGCCGGCTGGTGGGCCTGAAGGGCCTGGGCCGGCGTGCCGGACGCTCGCACTACCCGGTGCTCAAGGACGGCGCCGTCGTCGGCGAGGTCACCTCCGGCCAGCCCAGCCCGACCCTGGGCTACCCGGTGGCGCTGGCCTACGTGGATGCGGAGTTGGCCGAAGTCGGGACGAAGCTCGATGTGGACCTCCGTGGCAAGGCGGAACCGTTCGAGGTCGTCGAGCTGCCGTTCTACAAGCGCGAAAAGTAATCTGCCGGCGGCCCCGGCGACATTCCCACGCGCTTAGCACTCATGATCTGCCCATCTCCTCGCAAGCTCGGAGCGGGACCCGGATCATTCGCTTGCCGCTCGTTCCTCGCTGCGGCGATGCGCGCTTAGGGAATGTTGCCGGCTCCGCTTCCGGCTGTCCCGAGATTTTTCATTCACCCTTTCGAAAGGTTTCATTATGAGCAAAGTTCTGTCCGGTCTGCGCTACTCCGAGGAACACGAGTGGGTGGACGGCTCCAGCCCCGTGAAGGTGGGCATCTCCCAGGTGGCCGCCGACGCCCTCGGCGACGTCGTCTACGTGGACCTGCCCGAGGTTGGCTCCACCATCACCGCCGGGCAGAGCTGCGGCGAGGTCGAGTCGACCAAGTCCGTTTCCGACCTCTACGCCCCGGTGTCCGGCCAGGTGGCCGAGGTCAACCAGGCGGCCATCGACGACCCGAGCCTGCTGAATTCGGATCCCTACGGCGAAGGCTGGCTGTTCACCGTCAACGTGACCGAGGAGGGCCCGCTGCTCTCGGCCGACGAGTACGCCGCCAAGAACGGCGGTGAGCTCGGATGAGCATCCAGGCCGTGACCGGCACCAGCCTGGACACAGACCTGGGTGTGCTGGATCCGGAGATCGCGGCGAAGATCGACGACGAACTCACCCGCCAGCGCAGCGGGCTGGAGATGATCGCCTCGGAGAA
>NZ_JBHTML010000271.1:0-3829 GCF_042679445.1 Arthrobacter sp. GCM10027362 | reverse complement strand
GGGCGGCGGCGACGGCGCGGTCAACGTCGGCGGCCCCGGCCTGGCGGCCGTTGGCGACCGTCTCGGCGGGGTGCGCCGGGTTGGTGGAGGTGAGCAGGCCGCCGTCGCCGGTTTCCCAGCAGCCGGCCAGGTAATGCTGCAGTTCGACAGTCATCTTCTTCTCCTGCAGTGTCTATCGGAAGGCGGGGATGCCGGTGATCTTGTGGCCGAGGATGAGGGTGTGGACCTCGTCGGTGCCTTCGTAGGTGCGCACGGATTCGAGGTTGTTGGCGTGGCGCAGCGGGGAATGGTCCAGGGTGATGCCGTTGCCGCCGAGCATCGCGCGGGCCTCGCGGCAGATGTTGATCGCCTCGCGGCAGTTGTTCAGCTTGCCCACGGAGATCTGGTGGGGCTGCAGCTGCCCGGCGTCCTTGAGCCGGCCCAGGTGCAGGGCCAGCAGGAAGCCCTTGTTGATCTCCAGGGCCATGTCCACCAGCTTCTGCTGGGTCAGCTGGTAGCCGGCCAGCGGCTTGTCGAACTGCAGGCGCTCCCGGGAGTAGGCCAGGGCGGTCAGGTAGCTGTCCCGGGCCGCGCCCATGGCGCCCCAGATGATCCCGTAGCGGGCCTCGTTCAGGCATTCGAACGGCCCGCGCAGGCCCTTGGCCTGCGGCAGCAGGGCGTCGCCGGGCAGGCGCACGTCGGCCAGTTCGATCTCGCACTGGATGGAGGCGCGCATGGAGAGCTTGGGCCCGATCGGGGTGGCGGTGAATCCGGGGGTGTCGGTGGGCACGACGAAGCCGCGGATCCCGTCCTCGGTCTGGGCCCAGATGATGGCGACCTTGGCCACGCTGGCCAGCCCGATCCAGCGCTTGGAGCCGTTGAGGACCCAGTCCTCCCCGTCCTTCCGGGCGAAGGTCTTCAGGGACCCGGGGTCCGAGCCGGCCGTGGGTTCGGTCAGGCCGAAGCAGCCGATCGCCTTCCCTGCCGCCATTTGCGGCAGCCATTCGGCCTTCTGCTCCTCCGAGCCGTGTTTGTGGATCGCGGACATGGCCAGCGAGCCCTGCACCGAGACGAAGGTGCGCACCCCGGAGTCCCCGGCCTCCAGCTCGGCGCCGGCCAGCCCGTACTCCACGGCGGAGCGGCCGGCGCACCCGTAGCCCTTCAGGTGCATGCCCAGCAGGCCGAGCCTGGCCATTTCGGGCACGATCTCCAGCGGGAAGACCGCGTCCTCGTACCAGCCGGCGATGTTCGGCTTGATCGCGGCCTCCACGAAGGAGCGCACCGTATCGCGCAGCGCGCGTTCCTCGGCCGAGAGCAGGGAGTCGATATTGATCAGATCGAATTCTTCGGTCATTACAGGGCCTTCCAAGCGGATGGGGGCGGGGGATCAGCGGGCGGCAGCGGCGGCCGGCTCGGTTTCGGCGGTGACAGCGGCAATGGCCTCGCGCAGCACCTGCAGGCCGTCCTCGAGCAGCTCCTGGCCGATCACCAGCGGCGGCAGTAGCCGGATGATGTTGCCGTGGGTGCCGCAGGTCAGGGTCAGCACGCCGGCGGCATGGCAACGTGCCGAGACGTCCCTGGCGATGTCGGCCCGCGGGGCCAGCGTGCCGGGGTCGGCGAATTCCAGCGCCAGCATCGCGCCGCGGCCACGGAACTCGGCGACCACACCGGTTTCGGCTACCAGCGGTTCGAGGATCCGGCGGGCGGCTGCCTCGATGCCGCGGGCATTGGCCAGCAGGGAGCCGTCCTCGAAGGCCTCGAACACGGCCAGGGCCGCCTCGCAGGCCAGCGGATTGCCGGCGTAGGTCCCGCCCAGGCCGCCGGAGTGCACCGCGTTCATCAGCTCGGCCCGGCCGGTCACCGCGCTCAGCGGCACGCCGTCGGCCAGCGCCTTGGCGCTGAGCGTGATGTCCCCGGCAATGCCCTCGTGCTCGCTGGCGAAGAGCGTGCCGGTGCGGCCCATGCCGGCCTGGATCTCGTCGACCACCAGGACGATCCCGTGCCGGTCCGCGATCCGGCGCAGTCCGGCCAGGAAGCCGGGCGCCGGGACCACGAACCCGCCCTCGCCCTGGATCGGCTCGATGACCATGGCGGCGAACTCCTCCGCCCCGTGCTCGGCCAGCGCGGCCTCCACTGCGGCCAGGGCTGCGGCGGCCACGGCTTCCGGTCCCTGCGAGGCAGCGGGGGAGCGCAGCGGGTTGGCCGAGGTGGCCCGGACGATCTCGGCCGGGAACGGACCGAAATTGAGCTTGTAGGGGTTGACCTTGGCCGTCATCGCCATGGTCAGCAGGGACCGGCCGTGGTAGGCCTCGTCGAAGACCAGCACCTTTTCGCGCCCGGTGGCTGAACGGGCGATTTTGACCGCGTTCTCTACCGCTTCGGCACCGGTGGAGAAGAGCGCGGTGCGCTTCTCGAAGTCGCCGGGGGTGTGCTCGTTGAGCCACTTGGCCACCTGGGTGAAGGACTCGTATTCGGTGACCATGAAGCAGGTGTGCGTGAAGCGCCCAAGCTGGGCGGCGATGCGTTCGCGCACCCGCCGGTGACTGGCGCCGATGCTGGTCACGGCGATGCCGGAGGCGAAATCGATGATCCGGTTGCCGTCCACATCCTGCAGGATGCCGCCGTCGGCCCGGTCAATGAACACCGGAAGGGCCACGCCGAAGCCGTCGGTGACGTGGGCCAGTCGCTCGGCGTGCAGCGCCTGCGAGCGAGGGCCGGGGATGGCCGTGGCCAGGTGGCGGATCTGGGGGAGCGGGGCAGGGGCAGGGTCTGCAGACATGGCTGCGGCGGGGCTTTCCGTCATGGGCACCACCCTAAAGGCAGCACCGGCACCCGGTCATTGGACGCCTTGCCCAATTAACTGCCGGTTTTCGGATGTTCCGACGAAACAGGCGCATAATCATGCCATGGTCTCGCTCGCGCATCTGTGTACCCGCCTTGGCCGTTCGCTGCAGTCCGTGTCCGGCACGACCTCCGGCCGCCAGCTCTCCGGTGTGCATGTGTCCGAACTGGAAGACCCCACGCCGTACCTGGAAGGCGGGGAGTTGCTGCTGACCACCGGCATCCCGCTGCGCGGCACCGGCGGCAGTGCCGGCCAGGCGAACGAGGCCGCCACGGCCGCCTATGTGCGCCGGCTGGCGGGCCGCCGTATCGCGGCGCTGGGGCTGGGCCTGGGCGAGGGGCTGGACGAGGTGCCGGACGTCCTGGCCGAGGCGTGCCGGGTCGAGGGGCTGGAGCTGCTGGTGGTGCCGGACGGGGTGCCGTTCCTGGACGTGTCCCGGGCATACTGGGACCTGGCGTCCCAGGGCGGCCAGGCGGACCTGATTGCCGGGCTGGGCACGCAGACCGCGCTCGCCCGCGCCGCGCTGCGGCCGGACGCCCTGCCTGCCGTCGTCAAGGGCCTGGCCCAGGCACTCGGCGGCTGGGCCGCCTACCTGCCCGCGGACGGCGGCCCCGAGACCTGCTGGCCGGCCAGTACGGCCGCACTCGTGCCGGAACTGCGACAGGAAACAGTGCGGCTGAACCAAGCCGGGGCGCACTCGGCGGCAACCTTCAGCCTGCACGGCGGCGCAGTGGTGGAGTATCCCATCCTGGCCGGCCGGCAGATCGAGGGCTTCCTGGCCATTGGCGCCGGCCGGACGCTGACCAAGGCGGACCGGCAGATCATGCTCACCGTCTGCGTGCTGCTCTCGCTCAAGGCCCAGCAGCGCCGGGAACTGGCCGGAACCTCGGCGGCGCTGGGCACCGCCGTCGCCAAACTGGTGCTGCGCGGGCACGTGGAGGCGGCCCGGCTGCTCGCCGCGGACACCGGACAGGGGACGCTGCCGGAACGGGTGCGCGTGCTGGCCGT
>NZ_JBHTML010000270.1:0-3838 GCF_042679445.1 Arthrobacter sp. GCM10027362 | reverse complement strand
TGTCCGCCGCGCTCACCGCGGCGGGAGCGGCCGTCGTCGCCGTCGGCAGCAACCAGGAGCGGCTCGCCATGGCGTTCGGGAATAACGACGCCGTGGCCACCTACCGCTGCGACCTGGCGGATCCGCAGGCCGTGGCCGGGCTGGCCGCGGCCGTCCGTGCCGGGCAGGGACCGGTGGACGGGCTGGTCCACCTGGTCGGCGGCTGGCGCGGCGGCAAGGGCCTTGCCGGCCAGTCCGACGAGGACTGGAACTTCCTGCAGCGGAACATCCTGACCACGCTGCGCAACACCACGCGCAGCTTCTACCCCGACCTGGCGGCCTCCCCGCGCGGCCGGGCGGTGATCGTCTCGGCCACCGCGGTGGACTCCCCCACCGCCGGCGGCGCCAACTACGCCACGGTCAAAGCCGCGGCGGAAACCTGGATGCGCGCCGTCGCCCAGGGCTTCCACAAGGACCAGACCGGCCCGGGGGAATCCGGCGAGGCAGGCACCCTGCACTCGGCCGCCGTCGTTTTTGTGGTCAAGGCGCTGGTCGATGCCGGCATGCGTGCGGCGGAGCCGGAGCGCAGCTTCGACGGCTTCACCGACGTCGACACCCTCGCCGCGGCAGTGCGGGACCTGTTCACCCGGGACGCCGCCGAACTGAACGGAAGCCGGCTGAAGCTCGTCTGAGGAATACTGGAAACGTGACTAATCCAACTTTGGCTTCCATGGCACCTGCTCCGCTGCACGACGCCGGCCGGCGCGGCTTCGCCTCGGACAACTACTCCGGGGTCCACCCGGAGATCCTCGCCGCCCTGGCCGCCGCCAACGGAGGCCACCAGGTCTCCTACGGCGGGGACGCGTACACCGAACGGCTGCAGGAGGTCGTGGCCGGCCACTTCGGCCCCGGCGCCCAGGCATTCCCGGTGTTCAACGGCACCGGGGCGAACGTGACCGCGCTGATGTCGCTGCTGCCGCGCTGGGGTGCGGTGATCTGTGCCGCCGGTGCGCACATCAATGTAGACGAGAATGGGGCTCCGGAGCGGGTGGGCGGCATGAAGCTGCTGGGTATCCCCGCCGGGGACGGCAAGCTCACCCCCGAACTGATCGACCGCGAGGCGTGGGGCTGGGGCGACGAGCACCGGGCCCAGCCGCTGGCCGTCTCGATCACCCAGAGCACCGAACTGGGCACGCTGTACACCGTCGACCAGATCCGCGCGATCGCCGACCACGCCCACGGACACGGGATGAAGCTGCACCTGGACGGCGCGCGCCTGTCCAACGCCGCCGCCGCCCTCGGAGTGCCGCTGCATGAGTTCACCCGGGATGCGGGGGTGGACGTGCTCAGCCTCGGCGGCACCAAGAACGGGCTGATGTTCGGCGAGGCCGTCGTCGTGTTCGACCCGCAGACCGCCGCGGAGCTGAAGTACCTGCGCAAGATGAACATGCAGCTGGCTTCGAAGATGCGTTTCGTCTCGGCCCAGCTGGTCGCACTCTACGAGGGCGACCTCTGGCTGCGCTCGGCCGGGCACGCCAATGCCATGGCTGCCCGGCTGCGCGCCGCGGTGGAGGACCTTGACGGAATCACCCTGACCCAGCCCACCGAAGCCAACGCCGTCTTCGCGGCCCTGCCGCCGGGTTCCGCGGACCGGCTGCGGCAAAAATTCCGGTTCTACGACTGGGACGCAGCCAGGGGCGAGGTGCGCTGGATGTGCTCCTTCGACACCACCGAGGAGGACGTGGATGCCTTTGCCGAAGCTATCCGTGCAGATCTTGCTGAAAATATCCGGTGAGACGGCTGGGAATCGGCCGCAGATGACCGGCGAGCCTGCCGTCCGTTGCATAGTCCCCGTCCTAAGCTGGGCCAGTGAGTTCGACCGGTGACCTGACCGCAGCCCCTGCGGAATTCCTGACAGCCCTGGCGGCGCTGCGCCGGGCGCAGTGCCGCCCCGAGCTGAGCCTTGCCGAGCTGCCGGCCCCAGCCAAGCTGGCCCCCTACGCGGTGGCGCTGGAAGCGGTAGTCACCGGCAGCGCCACCGGCCTGGCCGAGGACCCGGAGACCGAACTGGCAACCGGCCGGTTCATCCTGCTGTACGACCCGCAGGGCCAGGACGTCTGGGGCGGCCACTTCCGCATCGTGACCTTCATCCGCGCCGAACTCGAGGCCGACATCGGCAAGGACGAACTGCTCGGCTCGGTAGCCTGGACCTGGCTCGTCGAGGCGCTGGACAACCACTGCACCGGCTACCGCAACGCCGGGGGCACGGCCACCCGGGTCCTGTCCCAAAGCTTCGGCACCATGTCCGGGAACCAGGACGCCATCAACATCGAACTGCGGGCCTCCTGGACGCCGGATTCGGCGGACGTGCAGTCCCATCTGGAGGCCTGGTCCGAGATGGTCTGCACCTTCGCGGGCCTGCCGCCGCTGCCCGACGGCGTGCTGTCCCTGCCGCACCGGCGGAACTAAGGCGCAGCGCCGGGCCCGATCACCTTGCGCAGCTTCTCGAAGCTCTCCGTCCAGCCCTCCCGGTGCAGGGCAAGCCGTTCCCCGCTGGCGAACCGTCCCTGCGAGAGGGAGACGTGTGTACCGTTTTCGACGGCGTCGAGGGAAAACGTGACGACGGTTTCCCTGTCGTCCGCGGTGGGTTCCTCCCAGCGGAAGGTGTAGCCGAGGCGGGCCGGCGGGACGAGCTCGATGAACTCGCCCGAGAGGTGGAATGCCTCGCCCTCGGGCGGCTGCATCGTAAAGCGGTAGCGGCCGCCCACCCTGAGGTCCAGCTCGATCTCCGGCGTGCTGAAGCCCTGCGGCCCCCACCACTTGGCCAGTTCGGCCGGCGTGGTCAGCAGGCTGAAGACCAGCTCCCGGGGAGCCTCGACGGTGCAGGTGAGGTCCAGGTGCAGCCGGCTCGGTTGACCGTTCATGATTAGACTCTGGCACTCGGCAGCCGGTTGGGGAAGGCGCTTCCGGGGCCTTCCCGGGCGCTGAGGCACGGAGGGCTTAAACTAGGAAGACCATGAGCTCTCTGACTTCGGATTCCCCTGCCCATCGCATCAATGGCGGAGCGGGTGAAAGCCCCCAGGCAGCGGATCCGGTGTCAGCCCCCGCCCTGGTCCTGCTCGACGAGCCCCGGGAGGGCATCCCCCCGGTGGTGGCCACTCCCGACGGATTGGAACGCGCCGCGGCCGCACTGGCCGCCGGCACCGGTCCGGCAGGCGTGGATGCCGAGCGCGCCTCAGGCTTCCGTTACGGCCAGCGCGCCTTCCTGGTCCAGATCCGCCGGGAAGGTGCCGGCACCTGGCTGATCGACCCCGAGCCCTTCGGGAACCTGGACATTATCGATGAGGCCCTCCGCGGCGTCGAATGGATCCTGCACGCGGCCACCCAGGACCTGCCCTGCCTGCGCGAGCTGGGCATGAACCCGGACAAGCTCTTCGACACCGAACTGGCCGCGCGCCTGGCCGGCCTGCCCCGGGTGGGCCTGGCCGCGGTGATCGAGAACCTGCTTGGCTTCACGCTGGCCAAGGAACACTCCGCAGCGGACTGGTCCACCCGTCCGCTGCCCGAACCCTGGCTGCGCTACGCCGCCCTCGACGTCGAAGTCCTCATTGAACTGCGCGAGGCCCTGATCACCAGGCTGGAGTCGGACGGCAAGTTCAGCTATGCCGAGGAGGAGTTCGAGGCGCTGCGCGCCGCTCCCCCGGCTCCATCCCGCACGGACCCCTGGCGGCGCACCTCCGGCCTGCACCAGATCCGGGACCGCCGCCAGCTCGCGGCCGCCCGCGAGCTCTGGAGAGAACGCGAGCAGCTCGCCGCAGAGCGCGACGTCGCCCCCGGCCGGCTGATCCCGGACTCCGCC
>NZ_JBHTML010000269.1:0-3853 GCF_042679445.1 Arthrobacter sp. GCM10027362 | reverse complement strand
CGGCGCCAACTCCCTGCTCATGGCCAACTTCTCCGCCGCCGTCCGGAAACACACCGGCCTGCCCCCGGTGGCCATGCAGGATATCTACCAGAATCCGGATATCCGCCGCCTGGCAGCGGTGCTGGACGCCGCAGAGGCGACAGACGGCGACACGGCCCGGGAGGGCGGCATGGCAGGCACCGGGATGCCGGCGCCGCATCATGCCACGACCTTCCAGTACGTGGCGTGCGGGGTGGCCCAGCTGCTGATGCTCCTGGCCTATGCGTACATGGCCGCAGAGCTGCTGCTCGTCGGTTTCTCATGGGTAACCGGGGCCAGGGGGTGGGTGGAAACCTGGGAGCGGTTCGTGGCCTACGAACTGGCCCTGTTCTTTGCCCTGGGCACACTCCCGATTCTGCTCAAGTGGATCCTCATCGGCCGCTGGAAGGCGCAGGAGATCCCTGCCTGGACCCTCAGGTATGTCCGCTTCTGGTTCGTCAAGACCCTGCTGGCGGCCAGCCCGTTCCAAACCCTGGCCGCCACCCCGCTGTACTCCGTCTATCTGCGGGCCCTGGGCGCGAACGTCGGCAGGCGCGTCACGTTCCTGTCTCCGGCAGCGGCCGTGTGCGCCGACCTGTTCACCATCGGTGACGACTCCATCGTGCGCAAAGGCGTGGGCATCCGGTGCTATCGGGCGCACGGCGGGCGGATCCAGACCGGCCCGGTGACGGTGGGCCGGGATGTCTTCATCGGCGAGCGGACCATCCTGGACATCCACACCTCCATCGGCGACGGCGCGCAGCTGGGGCACTCCTCCGCGCTGCACCGGGGCCAGCATGTTCCGGCCGGCCAGAGCTGGCACGGCTCTCCCGCCCGGCCGGCAACCACGAACTACCGGGTGGTCGAACCGGTGCCGTGCACCACGGGACGGCGCATCACCTACAGCTTCTGGGTGGTGTTCAACCGGCTGTTCATCATGATCCCGATCGGATTCGCGGTCCTGGCCGGGCTCCTGTCGGTCTACTTGGACTCCGGACACCTGGACCACGGCAGGCCCGCGTTCTACCTGGACGCCCTGTTGGTCTCCCTGTTCCTGTTCTACGGCGGGCTGCTCCTGGGACTGGTGGCGGTGGTGACCGTTCCCCGGATCCTGAACCTGTTCCTCACGCCCGGCAGGGTGTACCCGCTCTACGGCATCCACTACGCCCTGCACCGGACCGTCGCACGGCTGACGAATGTGGGAGTCTACATGGAGATCACCGGGGACAGTTCCCTGGTGGTGCACTACCTGAAGATCCTCGGCTACAAGCAGCCGGGCCTGGTGCAGACCGGCTCCAACTTCGGTCCGGCGCTCTCCCACGACAGCCCGTACCTGACCACCATCGGCTCCGGGACCATGGTCTCGGACGGGCTGGCGATCATGAACGCGGACTATTCCAGTTCGTCCTTCCGGCTCAGCCCCGTCAGCATCGGGGCCAGGAACTTCTTCGGCAACGACATCGGCTACCCCGCCGGCGCCCGCACCGGGGACAACGTCCTCTTCGGCACCAAGGTCATGGTCCCCATCGACGGCCCGGTCCGGGAAAACACCGGCCTGCTCGGCTCCCCGCCCTTCGAGATCCCCCGCTCGGTGGAACGCGACAGCGCGTTTGAGGACATGAACAGTGATGAGGAGAGGAAGCGCCGGCTGCCGGCCAAGAACCGGCACAACGCCGTGACCCTGGCCATCTACCTTAATATCACCTGGTTCCTGGTCTACATCGGGCTGCTGCTGGCCTCGGCCGCCGCCGACTACTTCCGCGTCCTGGGAGCGCTTGCCCTCCTGGCCCCGGCCCTGGTCTTCCTGGTCTTCGCCACGGCGGTTTCCATCCTCGCCGAACGCGCCGCCGCCGGCTTCAGGCGGCTGACTCCGACATTCTGCTCCATCTACGACATCCGCTTCTGGCGGCACGAGCGCCTCTGGAAGCTCCTGGGCGGGGCGGCCTACAGCGGGACCCCGTTCAAGCCCGTCCTCTGGCGGCTGTACGGTGTCCGGGTCGGGAAGAAGATGTTCGACGACGGGATCGCCATTCCCGAGAAGACCATCGTCACCATCGGCGACCATGCCACCCTGAACGCCGGCAGCATCCTGCAGTGCCACTCCATGGAGGACGGCGCCTTCAAGCTGGACGGCATCATCGTCGGCAATGACGTGACCATCGGCACCGGCGCGTTTGTCCACTACGGGGTCAGGATGGAGGACGGCTCCGAGCTGGAAGCGGATTCCTTCCTCATGAAGGGCACCGAGGTGCCGGCGGGGGCACGGTACGGCGGCAACCCGGCACGCCAGCTGCACATACCGGCATCCGCTGCCTCCGCCCCCGGCGCGCAGGCGCTGAATGAATCGGCGGCACTGTAGCACGGTCCTGCCGGACTGTGCCCGGACCTGCCGGACAACGTCTCCGCACGGCGGCAAAAGTACAAGCGGGAACCTGCCGTGATGGGGACCGGCCCGGGCCGGAGGAGGCTTTCTAGCAGCCCTGGCGGATGACGGATACCTCAGACGCCGACAGATGCACCAAGGTCGAGGTCACATTGTTGGCCCTGGTTTTCTCCACCAGCGCACGTCCCGGATCGGCTTCCGCCTCAACACAAAAGTTTCCCGGCAGCCGCAGGCCTGCCAGGTCGATCAGCTGGCCTTCAAGGTACCAGTCGTAAACATCGACCCACCCCTCGGTGAGCCCCTGCCGGACCTCAAGCGCCTCGTCCTCCTCGTCCTCCCCGCAGGTGAATTCATCATCGTCGTATCTGGAGGACATGCCGCCAAGATTGCCGTCATCACGCAGGCAGAACCCTTCCTTGTGGGACACCCGCCAGCTGGTTCCCTGCTCGGGTCGCAGCCGGTAGCGTTCGAAATCCTTGACGTGGAAGTGGTCATGCCCGTCCACCGATTCGTACCGCATGACGGCCCGGGTCTTGACGGTCCGCTGGCCGCCGCCGGCCTGGAGAATGCTCTGGCGGACTTGGAGGTCCGGTTCCATCACGCTGGTGCGGACGCCGGTGATATCCAGGGGGCCGTCTCCGCCGTTGGCTACGTCCGCGCCGAAGCGCAGAACCTTGTGTTTGCCTTCGTAGGCGACGTGGAAGGCCTCCAGCGGCAGCATGACCAAGTCGGGCAGACGGTCGCCGGAGGCACCGGAAGCCGCGGAGGGCTTGTTCTGGCCTGGTTCCAAGGCCGGTGGAGCGGCCGCTGCATTCGCGGGATCTGCGGGAGGCCCGGCCTGGGGGCCGCATGAGCAGACCGCGGCCACAACGGCCGCTGCCAAAAAGCCTTGCCAGGAACGAGCTGAGGTCGCCAAGGTGAACCCCCCCGGAAAACGCGCCCCGGCGCCCCGGCCCGGTACGGGTTGAAGGCGCCTTGTTCTGAAAACGTTAGTCACGGCCGTACCGCATGTAAAGCTTTCATCGGCGCTGTTTTACGTCGCCGTGGTGGCCGGGATGCATCCGGCACCCGGCCCGGCGGCAGGAAACTCTCGTTGCCGGACAGGGGAGCTTCGATTTGATCCCGTCCGGCGGGTGACAGGCATGGCCGGCGGCTTCACGCCCGACGGGATGACCGCGGTTGTGCACCCAACGTCAACGGCACGTCGCTCAAAGCCAAGACCTTTGGCCGCCGGCGCGGGCAGAGTGGTGGCAGTACCACCGCAGCCGACGTTCAAGGAGAGGGACCATGACCGCCGAATCCACCATCCAGGGCACGTTCACCGACGCCGCCGGGCTGCTCGAGGCCATCCAGCCCGCCGCCGGGGGTAGGGAGATCAGGGACCCGGCCACCGGCGAAACCGTCGGCCGGGTGGCCGAACCGGGCGCGGCCGAGCTCGACGCCGCCGTCGCC
>NZ_JBHTML010000268.1:0-3884 GCF_042679445.1 Arthrobacter sp. GCM10027362 | reverse complement strand
GTTCCGGTTCGACGGCGACCGCGCCGAGATCCGCCGGCAGGCGTGCGCGGCCGCCCTGGCCGAACTGCGCAGCACCATTGCGGACCGGCCGGCCAGGCAGGGCGGGACCGACGACAGGGCCGCCCTGGGAACCGGCCCCGGGGAACAAATTATTTGACCCGGGAGTTATCAAAGATGTCGGCAACTGCTAGCGTTGTTGGCTAAGCTTTAGAAATCAGGCGGTTGCAGCCGCCGGATAGGCATAAGGGAGCAAGGCGATACACATGGTTAAGCAGCCCGTATCCGTAAACGGCGTAGTCCGTTGGCGTGATGTGGGCCTGGCTAATGAAGCCCGTCGGGAGAAGGAGCGCAAAATGGTAGTGCTACGCCACGAAATTGGTGATGTCCTTCGCGACGTCCGGCAGCGCCAGGGCCGCACCCTTCGCGAAGTGTCACACAGCGCCCGTGTTTCCCTCGGTTACCTGAGCGAAGTCGAGCGAGGCCAGAAGGAAGCGTCCTCGGAACTGCTGTCCTCCATTTGCACGGCACTCGATGTACCGTTGTCCCTGATGCTCCGCGAGGTAAGCGACCGCGTTGCGGACGCCGAAGGCGTGATCATTCCGGACACCGTGCCGCAGGAGCTTTCCCGTGAGTTTGTCTCGCATATCCCGGACGAACTGCCGGAGGACCTCAGCCAAGGCCTGGCGTCCGCGCGCTCCTGACCGCCGGGTCCGCAGGCATCAAGACCACTAACAGCTCCAATACAGCAAGGCCGGTTACCGCGATGCGGGCCGGCCTTACTGTATTGCCGGCAGCCTTGCTGCGTTGGCGGCACCGGCGCCTGCCGCGTCAGGGTTCGCGGGTTCGCGGATTGAAGGCCGGCCTAATGCAGGGGAGGCTCGCCGCCGTAAGCCTGGTTGAGGCGGTCCAGCAGGCCGGCCAGGGCATCCAGGTCCTTCACTGACCAGTCCCCGAGGCGTTCGCGGAAGGCGCTCTTCCGGGCCAGCTGGGCTGCCGTGAGGCGGTCCCGGCCCGTCTGTGTAAGGGAAATCGACTGGGCCCGCCCGTCCACCGGGTCGGCCTGCTTGTGCACCAGGCCCAGCTGTTCAAGCATGGCCACCTGGCGGCTTACGGACGGCTTGCCGACGCCGATGTTTGCCGCCAGGTCGGTCAGCCGCATCGACTCTTCCCGCTGCAGCACGGCCAGCAACCCGTAGGCAGCCGGTTCCATGTCCGGGTGGACCTGCCGGGCCACCCGGTGCGAGTTGGCGCGGGCGCGCCGCCACAGGACGCTGAGCTGGCGTTCCAGTGAGTCGATGGCTGCATCGAATTCGGGGGCCGGCGGCTGATCGCTCATGGTCCCCATTGTAGTTCCCGTGCAGGGTGCCCCCGGATGAATCGTCCCGGCCGGCGTGAGAAGATGTCCACGTGCGATTGAGCGATTTTTGGCGGCTGATGGATGATGAATTCGGGGCCGGCTACTCACGCGTGCTGGCGGCGGACCTGGTGCTGGCCGCCCTGGGCGGACGCACGGCAGCCGAGGCGCTAAAGGCCGGGGTGCCGCCGAAGTCGGTCTGGCTTGCCGTCTGCGAAATGCAGGATGTCCCGCCCGAGCGCCGCCTCGGCCGGGACATCAAACCCAGGCGCTGAAAATCGGGGCGCTGAGCCCGCAGGTGCCCGTCCATGGTTCCGGGGCGGATCCGAACAGCCATTCGAATATTTGTTCGGATAGGAGTATGCTCCTACACAGGGACAGAAATTCAAGCGGAGCTGCCGTGTTGTCCACACACGGCAACGGCGCGGCTATTTTGTCAGTGCCGCGCGCTACTGTCACAGGTGGGCAATGAAGGCAGGCCCGCAAGGCCGCAATGAATCCGAGGTGAACAATGGCCGCACCGGCAGACCGCGAGAAGGCTCTCGAAGCCGCGCTCGCGCAGATCGACAAGCAGTTCGGTAAGGGCTCCGTCATGCGTTTGGGCGACAACGCCCGCGCCCCCATCGAGACTATCCCCACCGGCTCCATTGCACTGGATGTCGCGCTGGGCATCGGCGGCCTGCCGCGGGGCCGCGTCGTGGAAATCTATGGTCCGGAATCTTCCGGCAAGACCACCGTTGCCCTGCACGCGGTGGCAAACGCCCAGCGCAACGGCGGCATTGCCGCGTTCATCGATGCCGAGCATGCGCTGGACCCGGACTACGCGAAGAAGCTGGGGGTGGATACGGACGCCCTGCTGGTTTCACAGCCGGACACCGGAGAGCAGGCGCTGGAGATCATGGACATGCTGGTGGGCTCGGGCTCGCTGGACATCGTGGTCGTGGACTCGGTGGCGGCACTGGTGCCGCGCGCTGAAATCGAAGGCGAAATGGGTGACAGCCATGTGGGCCTGCAGGCCCGCCTGATGAGCCAGGCGCTGCGGAAGATTACCGGCCGGTTGAGCCAGACCAAGACCACGGCCATCTTCATCAACCAGCTGCGCGAGAAGATCGGCGTTTTCTTTGGCAGCCCGGAAACCACCACCGGCGGCAAGGCCCTGAAGTTCTACGCCTCGGTCCGCATCGATGTCAGGCGCATTGAAACCCTCAAGGAGGGGACGAATCCGGTGGGCAACCGCACGCGCGCCAAGATCGTCAAGAACAAGATGGCTCCGCCCTTCAAGCAGGCCGAGTTCGACATTCTCTATGGCCAGGGCATTTCCCGCGAGGGTGGCCTGATCGACATGGGTGTGGAAAACGGCTTGGTGAAGAAGTCCGGTGCCTGGTTCACCTATGAGGGCGACCAGCTGGGCCAGGGCAAGGAGAACGCCCGTAACTTCCTGAAGGACAATCCGGACCTCGCCGACGAGATCGAGCGCCGGATCAAGGAGAAGCTGGGCATCGGTGTCAAGCCCGATGCCGGCGAGGGTGGCGAGCCCAAGCTCAAGGCAGTGGACGGCATCTAAGCGGTGCATCCCGATCGCGGCAGGTCCGCCGGCCCCACCCCGGGAACGCCGGCGGACCTGACCCCGGAAGCGGACCCGTACGAGGTGGCGCGGTCCATCGTGCTGCGTCTGCTGACCGTGTCCCCGAAGAGCCGCCGCCAGCTGGAACTCAAGCTGGCCGAGCGGGGTGTCCCCAGTGCGGTGGCGTCCGTGGTGCTGGACCGTTTCGAGGAGGTCCGGCTGGTCGATGACGCCGAATTTGCCAGGATGTGGGTCAGCAGCCGGTCGCGGACACGATCCCTCGCCCGGGGCGCGCTCCGGCGCGAACTGGCGGACAAGGGGATTGCCCAGGAGGAGGCCGAGGCCGCCCTGGAACAGCTCTCCGCCGAGGACGAGCTGGCCGCCGCCAGGGAACTGGTGCGGCGGAAGCTGCGCTCCGGGGCGACGCCGGCGGACCGGAGCGAACGTGACAAAGCCGTCCGGCGCCTGGCATCGATGCTGGCCCGCAAGGGGTATCCGCCGGCCTTGGCCTTCAAGGTAGTTTCCGAGGAACTCGAAAGCCGTTACGACGAAATCGACACGCCGTAACATTTATGTGATCTTGCCCACTTAAACCCGCCATTTCGTTACCTTTTTGAGACTTTTCCCAGAAAAGGTCCATACGGTCCTGCGTTTGTGAGTGCCAAAAACCATGAACGACGTGACCAGAACCGAGCCCGGCGGGGCCTGCAGCAGCATCGGCGGCTGCGCGGCGGCCTTGCACTGGGCCTGACCGCCATAGCCGCGCTGAGCGCTACCGGTGCCGCATTCGCAGGTGTCGGGACCCCTGCTGCGGACCAAGCCTCCGAACCACCGATGATGAGCCTCGTGTCGCTGGTACAGCCGGCAAATCCCGCCTCGGCAGGCAATGCCGTCGGCGGCGAGGCCGCACCGGCGAAGCAGGCCGCAGCCGCGGACGCCGCGCAGAAGGCGGCACCGGCCTGGGGC
>NZ_JBHTML010000267.1:0-3889 GCF_042679445.1 Arthrobacter sp. GCM10027362 | reverse complement strand
CCCGGCACGTGGGATCCTGCCTGCCGCGCGGCAGGATGCCGAGCGTGCCGGCCAGATCGTAGCCGGCGGGCATGCCGACGACGGCGCTGCGGTCCCCGGCAGGTGCAGCCGCTGAGGCGGTGGCCGGGGCAGTGGCAGGCATGTAACCATGCTCCCACGCCTGCCCGGCCCCCGGCGGACCGGCGGCGCCCAATATGACGGCTGTGACGCGGAAAATGACCTTGGTGCGGGCGGACGGGTAGATTTGGGCGCATGAAGTATGCCAATTCCGTGCTGGACCTCATCGGCAACACCCCGTTGGTCAAGCTGAACAAAGTGACCGAAGGAATCGCCGCCACAGTCCTGGCGAAGGTGGAATATTTCAACCCAGGCGGTTCGATCAAGGACCGCATTGCGGTGAAGATGATCGAGCAGGCCGAACGGGAAGGCAAGCTCAAACCCGGCGGCACCGTGGTGGAGCCGACCAGCGGCAACACCGGCGTCGGGCTGGCCCTGGTGGCCCAGCAGAAGGGCTACCGGTCCATCTTCGTGACCCCGGACAAGGTGGGCCAGGAAAAGCGCGACGTGCTCCGGGCCTACGGCGCGGAGGTCGTGGTGACCCCGACTTCCGTGCCCCCGGACAGCCCCGAGTCCTACTACGGCGTCTCGGACCGGCTGGTCACCGAGATCGAGGGCGCGTACAAGCCCGACCAGTTCTCCAACCCCGCCGCCCCGGCCAGCCACTACGAAACCACCGGCCCGGAAATCTGGCGCGACACCGACGGCAAGGTCACCCACGTGGTCATCGGCGCCGGCACCGGCGGCACCATCACCGGCACCGGCCGGTACCTGAAGGACGTTTCCGCCGACCGGCCCGCGGACCAGGGCGGCCGCGTGAAGGTCATCGCCGCGGACCCGGAGGGTTCGGTCTACTCCGGCGGCACCGGCCGGCCGTACTTCGTCGAAGGCGTGGGCGAGGACATGTGGCCGGGCAACTACGACAGGACCGTCCCGGATCAGGTGCTCGCCGTCAACGACGCCGAATCCTTCGCCATGACCCGGCGGCTGGCCCGCGAGGAAGGCCTGCTGGTGGGCGGTTCCTCCGGCATGGCGGTGGTGGCCGCACTGCGGGTGGCCAGGGAGCTCACGGCCGACGACGTCGTCGTCGTCATCCTGCCGGACTCCGGCCGCGGGTACCTGGCCAAGATCTTCAACGACGAGTGGATGCGCTCCTACGGCTTCATCCCCGGCAGCGAGGAAACCACCGTCGGCGAGGTGCTCCGGGGCAAGTCCGGCACCCTGCCGGATCTGGTCCACACCCACCCGTCCGAATCGGTGCGCGACGTCATCGAGATCATCAACGAGTACGGCGTCTCGGTGCTGCCCGTGCTGTCCCAGGAACCGCCGGTGGTGATGGGCGAAGTGGTGGGTGCGGTCGATGAGCGCATGCTGACCGGCAAGCTGTTCACCGGCGAGGCGAAGCTGACCGACCAGGTCGGCGACCACATGGGGGAGAAGATGCCGATCATCGGAGCCCTCGAATCCATCTCCGCGGCCCGCGAGAAGCTCCAGCAGGCCGACGCCCTGATGGTGACCCTCGAGGGCGCGCCCGTGGGGGTGCTCACCCGCCACGACCTGCTGACCTACCTGACGAGCTGAAGGAACCGCCATGACCACACCCGAAAACGCCTCCGTCGCGGGATTCAACACCCGGGCCGTCCACGCCGGGCAGCCCTTCGAACCGCTCACCGGCGCCGTCGTGCCTCCGGTGCACTTCAGCTCCACCTATGCCCAGGACGGCATCGGCGGCCTGCGCAACGGCTATGAGTACGGCCGCGGCGGCAACCCCACCCGCGACGCGCTGCAGGAGCAGCTGGCGGCCCTCGAGGGCGGCCGGCATGCGTTCTCCTTCGCCTCCGGCCTGGCCGCCGAGGACGCGCTGATCCGGGCGCTGCTGGTGCCGGGCGAGCACATCGTGCTCGGCAACGACGCCTACGGCGGAACCTACCGGCTGATCAACCGCGTGCTCGGCGGCTGGGGCGTCGGGCACACCGTGGTGGACATGGCCGACTTCGACGCCGTGGCCGCCGCCGTCGCCGCGCAGCGAACCCGCTTCGTGTGGGTGGAGACCCCCTCGAACCCGATGATGAAGGTCACCGACATCGCCGGGCTGGCCGAGGTGGCGCACGCTGCCGGTGCCCTGCTGGTGGTGGACAACACCTTCGCCTCCCCGTACCTGCAGACCCCGCTGGCGCTGGGCGCGGACATCGTGGTGCACTCGACCACCAAGTACATCGGCGGCCACTCGGACGTGATCGGCGGCGCCGTGGTGCTCAACAACGACGAGCTGGCCGGCAAGGTCGGCTTCGTGCAGTTCGCCGTGGGCGCCGTGTCCTCGCCGATGGATGCCTTTTTGACCACCCGCGGGCTGAAGACCCTGGGCGTGCGGATGGACCGGCACAGCGCCAACGCCCAGGCGGTGGCCGAGTGGCTGGCCGGCCGCGGCGAGGTGGAGGCCGTGTACTACCCGGGTCTGCCGGACCACCCCGGGCACGAGCTGGCGGCCAGGCAGATGCGCGGCTTCGGCGGCATGGTCTCGGTCTCCTTCACCGGCGGCGAGGCCGCGGCGCGGAAGGTCGCCGAATCCACCCAGGTGTTCACCCTCGCCGAATCCCTCGGCGGCATCGAATCGCTGGTCAACTACCCGTCGGAGATGACCCACGCCTCGGTCAAGGGCACCGAACTGGCGGTGCCGGAGAACCTGATCCGGCTCTCCGTGGGCATCGAGGACGCCGAGGACCTGATCGCGGACCTGGACCAGGCCCTGGACCGGCTCTAGGACCGGGGCCCTCGCGCCCGCCCGGCCAGCGCAGGCCCGCCCCATAATATGGGGCGGGCCTCTGGCGTGTCCGGAGGGCGTGTGGGAATACTGGTGGGCATGGAGAACAGACACTACCCTCCGGCCGGCGTCTGGGCCGGCCTGCAGTCGCGCGACGCCCGGGGCCTGATCACCTTCCTGACCGATGCGGTAGGCTTCACCGTCCATGCCCTCTACGAGGAGGGCGGCGCGGTGGTGCACAGCGAGCTGCTGTGGCCCGAAGGCGGGCTGGTCATGGTGTCCGGCTGGAACGGGGACAGCCCGTGGGCCCGGGAACCGGGCACGGCCCTGCTCAATGTCTACACCCATGACCCGGACACCCTGTTCCGCCTGGTCTCGGCCGCGGACGCGGAGATCATCCAGGAGCCCACCGATACCGACTACGGCGCCCGCGCTTTCGGGCTGCGCGACCCGGACGGCAACCTCTGGGCCTTCAGCACCTACCGCGGCCAGCCGCTGCCTGCTCCGGCCGACGAGCTCCAGGACGTCAGCTATGAGGGCCACGCCTGAGCCCGGCCTCCTCCTGGCCGTCTGCCGCGTCCACGCGCTCAAGCCCGATGCCGGGGGCCCGGTGGGCGTCACCGCCATCGACAAGCGGCCGGCCGCCGGGCCGGTCCAGGTGACCGGGCTGGGCCTGCACGCGGACGTCCAGGCCGACCGCAAGCACCACGGCGGGGAACCGAAGGCACTCTACGCCTACGCCGAGGAAGACGCCCGCTGGTGGGCGGACGAACTCGGCCGGGAGATTCCGCCCGGCCTGTTCGGGGAGAACCTGCGCACCGCCGGCGTGGACGTGAACGGCGCGCTGATCGGGGAGCGCTGGCGGATCGGGGCCGAGGTGGTGGTGGAAGCGACCTCGGCCCGGATTCCCTGCGGCACCTTCGCCCGGCACATGGGCGAGGACCGGTGGGTGCGCCGCTTCACCGCCGCCGGCAGGCCGGGGGCGTACCTGCGGGTCCTGGCGGCCGGCCGGATCCAGGCCGGCGACGCCGTCGAAGTCATCCACCGGCCGCGGCACGGGGTGAGCGTGGC
>NZ_JBHTML010000266.1:0-3904 GCF_042679445.1 Arthrobacter sp. GCM10027362 | reverse complement strand
CGCCGTCGTGCCCGGCGGCCAGATACCGCAGGGCCGCCAGTGCGGCCGCCCGCCCTGCCCGGGTGGCACCCACGGTGGAGGCCGAGGCACCGTAGCCAACCAGGAACAACCCCGGCCGCCGCGCCACGGTCACCCCGTCCGTGCCCATCAGGATGCCGCCGCCGGGTTCGCGCAGGTGCAGCGGCGCCAGGTGGTCCAGCGAGGCACGGAAGCCGGTGGCCCACAGGATGGCATCCACCGGTTCGGCCGAACCGTCGGCGAAGACCACGCCGCCGTCGGTGATGCGCTCGAGCCGGCCGCGGGAGGCCAGCACACCGGACTCGATCCCGGCCCGGTACATTTCGTTCAGCGGCAGCCCGGTCGCTGCCACCACGCTCAGCGGCGGCAGCCCGGCGCGGGTACGCTCGTTGACCTTGCGCTCCACCTCGGTGCCCCAGGCAGGATCGAACGGGATGGTGGTGAATTCCGGCGGCCGCCGGGTGGACCACAGGGTGCGGGCGCCGGCGGCATCCAGCTGAAGCAGGAACTGCAGTGCGGAGGTGCCGCCGCCGACCACCAGCACCCGCTGGCCGCGGAACTCGTCTGCGGAGCGGAAGTCATGGGTATGCAGCTGGCGGCCGCGGAATGTCTCCCGGCCCGGATACCAGGGCCAGTAGGGGCGGTCCCAGGTACCGGTGCCGCTGATGACGGTGCGCGCCAGCCGCTCCCCGCCGGGGGTGCGCACGCGCAGCAGGCCGTCCCCGGCATCCTCGACCGCTTCCACGCGCTCGGGCCGGTGCACCGGCAGGCTGAACCGGCGCTCGTAGGCGCCGTAGTAGCGTGCGACGACGGCGGAGGCCGGCTCGGCCGGGTCCGGCACTCCGAGCGGCAGGCCGGGGAGGTCGTGCAGCCCGTGCGCGGCGTCGAACGTCAGCGACGGCCAGCGGTGCCGCCAGGCGCCGCCCGGGCCCTCGTTGGCATCGAGGACGACGTAGTCCCGTTCCGCTGCCACTCCGAGCCGCTGCAGGTGCCAGGCCGCGCTGAGGCCAGCCTGGCCCGCGCCGATGACGACGATGCCGAGTGCGTCCATGGGCCTTGAACCTTCCGCCAAAACTTGTTGATAGATCAACATCCATCCGTGCAACGGGCGGGGCCGGCCGGATATTCCGCACCGCTGGAGTAGGATTGCCTGTGTCGCGACTGGCGTCAGGTGGGGCACCATCAGGAAGCGGCAGCGGACCGCGGCGGGCAGGCGCCGGCGGCGGGACGCACAGTGCAGACCGCGGATCGCACGCCTGGGCCGGGGGTCACGTCTTAACCGGTTGCCGCAATCTGCGGACTCATATGCATGAGCGCGCCCGCAGCCGGTAGCCTGACCTGTAGCAGAACAACCCACCCAGGAGAACTCCGTGACGTCTTCCACCACCTCGGTCACCAACCTGCCGCTGTCGCAGGTCGACCCCGAAATCGCCGCCGTGCTCGAGGCCGAGCTCGGCCGCCAGCGGGACACCCTCGAAATGATCGCTTCCGAGAACTTCGCGCCGCGCTCGGTGCTGGAAGTGCAGGGCTCGGTGCTGACCAACAAATACGCCGAGGGGTACCCCGGACGGCGCTACTACGGTGGCTGCGAGCATGTGGACGTGGCCGAGAACCTGGCCATCGAGCGCGTGAAGGCCCTCTTCGGTGCCGAGTTCGCCAACGTCCAGCCGCATGCCGGCGCCCAGGCCAATGCCGCCGCGCTCGCGGCGCTGATCGAGCCGGGGGACAAGATCATGGGCCTGTCGCTGGCCCACGGCGGGCACCTCACCCACGGGATGAAGCTGAACTTCTCCGGGAAGCTCTACGAGGTCGCCGCCTACGGCGTCGAGGAAGACACCCACCGCGTGGACATGGACCGCGTCCGCGAGCAGGCCCTGGCCGAGCGCCCGAACGTGATTATCGCCGGCTGGTCCGCCTACCCGCGCCAGCTGGACTTCGAGGCCTTCCGTTCCATCGCGGACGAGGTCGGCGCCTACTTCTGGACCGACATGGCGCACTTCGCCGGCCTGGTCGCCGCCGGCCTGCACCCGAGCCCGGTGCCGCACGCCGACGTCGTCACCTCCACCGTGCACAAGACGCTCGCCGGACCGCGCTCGGGCGTAATCCTGGCCAAGGAGCAGTTCGGCAAGAAGATCAACTCCAATGTCTTCCCCGGCCAGCAGGGCGGGCCGCTGATGCACGTCATCGCTGCCAAGGCCGTGGCCTTCAAGATTGCGGCCTCGGAGGAGTTCCGCCAGCGCCAGGAACGGGTGCTCGAAGGCGCCCGCATCCTCGCCGACCGGCTGGCCGCCCCGGACGTGGCCGGGGCCGGCGTGTCCGTGCTCACCGGCGGTACCGACGTGCACCTGGTGCTCGTGGACCTGCGCAATTCCGAGTTGGACGGCAAGCAGGCCGAGGACCTGCTGCATTCGGTGGGCATCACGGTGAACCGCAACGCGGTGCCGTTCGACCCGCGCCCGCCGATGGTCACCTCCGGGCTGCGGATCGGCACCCCCGCGCTGGCTACCCGTGGCTTCGGCGCCACCGAATTCGAGGAGGTCTCTGACATCATCGCCGCCGCGCTCAAGGGCGGCGCCGACGTGGACGTGCTGCGCAAGCGCGTGGCCCAGCTGGCCCAGGACTTCCCGCTGTACCCAGGCCACGAGGAATGGTGAACATGAACATCTACAGCTCCCCGCAGCCTGCCCGCATCCTGGACGGCAAGGCCACGGCCGCTGCGATCAAATCCGAGCTGGCCGAGCGGGTGGCGGCACTCAAGGCCCGGGGCATCACCCCGGGCCTGGGCACCGTGCTGGTCGGCGAGGACCCTGGCAGCAAGTGGTACGTGGCAGGCAAGCACCGGGACTGCGCCGAGGTGGGCATCGAATCCATCCGCCGCGACCTGCCTGAGACCATCACGCAGGAGGACCTCGAGGCGGTGCTGGAGGAGTTGAACGCCGACCCGGCCTGCACCGGTTACATCGTGCAGCTGCCGCTGCCGAAGCACATCGACACCAACCGCATCCTCGAGCGCATCGACCCGGCCAAGGACGCCGACGGGCTGCACCCGATGAACCTGGGCCGGCTGGTCTTGAACGTGAACGAGCCGCTGAATTCGCCCCTGCCGTGCACCCCGCACGGCTGCGTGGAACTGCTGCTGCGCCACGACATCGAGCTCAAGGGCAAGAAGGTGCTCGTGGTCGGCCGCGGCGTCACCGTCGGACGCCCGCTGGGGCTGCTGCTGACCCGGCGCAGCATTAACGCCACCGTCACCCTGGCGCACACCGGCACCGAAGACCTGCCCGCCGAGCTGGCCCAGGCCGACGTCGTCATCGCCGCCGCCGGCATGCCCCACATGATCCGGGCCGAGGACCTCAAGCCCGGTGTCGTGGTGCTGGACGTGGGCGTCAGCCGGGTCGAGGACGAGGAGACCGGCAAGTCCCTTGTGACCGGGGACGTGGACCCGGAGGCCCGCAGCGTGGCCAGCTGGCTGTCACCGAACCCGGGCGGCGTGGGCCCGATGACCCGCGCGATGCTCCTGGCCAACGTGGTGGAGGCCGCCGAGCGCCAGGCCGGCTGACCGCCGCCTGCACCGGATCTGCACGGAGCTTGGGCACCTCGCCCGGCGCTGCGCGCCTGAGCGGTTCCGGCCTCCGGCGGCCGCTGGCCGACGCCGGAAGGGGACGTACTCCGGTGGGAGTACGTCCCCTTCGATTTTCTGCACCCGTGCGCCGAGGCCGCGGCGGCCGGGCGCGGGTACGCTCGGACTATGAAGCCCCGTTTCCGCGGGCCGCCCACCGTGGCGGTGGTGCTGGCGGTCGCGGTGATTGAGCTGGTCGGCACGCACTTTGCGGCCCTGCGCCAGCCGGCGGCCCGCCCGCTGGACGCGCTGGCCTACGCGCTGCTG
>NZ_JBHTML010000265.1:0-4037 GCF_042679445.1 Arthrobacter sp. GCM10027362 | reverse complement strand
CGGGTCTCCCTGGACGAGGTGATCGTGACCATGCGCGAGACCGGCCGGGACATGAGCGACAAATACAAGGAGACCGCACGGGGCGGTTTGGCCGTGAACGTCGTGGAGTGCTGAGAGTGGGGCAGGCCCTATCGTGTCGCTGACGCGCCACGCAGGGACCCTGCTGCCCCACTCTAGCCGGGCTGCTCCGGCCGGACGATGCGGATGTTGAAGTCCCAGCTGCCCAGGGACTGCAGGATGTCCAGCCAGAGCGGCAGGAACATTTCCATGCCCCGGGCGGACTGGATCCCGCCCAGGTCCAGGATGTCCTTCACCGGCCAGCCGAGCTGCTGCAGCAGTCCGGCCACGGTGGCCTTGGCTCCGGCATCATCCCCGGCCGTGAAGACGTTGTGGAGCCCGGGCAGCCGTCCCGGGTCCACCATGACCATGTGGTTCATGGTGTTCAGCGTCTTCACTACGCGCGCGGCGGGGAATTCGCGCTGAATCTGCTCGCCGAGGCTGTCCGTGTTGCAGACGGACAGCCTCGGCGGAAAGCCGTGGGAATAATCCAGCGGGTTGGCCACGTCCATGATGATCTTGCCGTCGTGCGGCCCGGTGGCGTGCAGGGCGGCCAGCGATCCGGTGCCGGCGGTGGCGTTGATGATCAGTTCGCCGTGGTCGCCCGCCTCGGGCAGCGTCACCAGCGCAATGTTCCGGTGCTCGGCATGCCAGGTGGCTATTGGGGGAGCACCGGTGGGGGAGGGTTCGGTCCGCGCCAGCGTTGCTTCGGGGTCCCGGGTGCCGATGACGACGGCGTGCCCGGCCTGGGCGATTTTCGCGGCCAGGACGCGGCCCACGTTGCCCGTTCCGATGACCGAGATTTTCATGCCAGCCACGCTAACCCCGGGCAGTTGCGAGGTCAATGAAACCGGCCCGGCGGCCGGGAGTCTCCGAGACCCCCAGGGGCGTCACGTCATATCGTTAGTTGCCGATGACCTGGTACGGGTCCCTGTAGGCCTCGATCAGGCTCGCGGCGGCCAGGTCGCCGCCGGCCCAGCCCATCACCGTGAAGGCGACGGCGCTGACCAGCAGGGCGAACACCAGGTACACGGCGCACATCCTGGCCAGGAAGGGACCGTCTTCGCGCAGTACGGCGGAGATTCTCGCCGGCACTGCGCCTACCGCAATGACGTTCGGGGCCATGTCGAAGGTGCCGTCATCCAGCCGGGCCACGATGCAATTGCGCCGGCGGTCATAACGGGTGGCGCAGATGTGGTTGCCATGGCGTGCCAGCAGGATGTCCTGGCCGACGTGCTGGCGGGAACGCAAAAAGGACACGGCTGTCTCCCGGATCAAAAGCGGTGGATTGGGGCCTGAACTTTGGGTGCAGCCCTAACTAAATTTTATCGCTGGGCCCGGCAGGACCTGCCGAAAACCGAGTGAGGCTGGCCACTGGCACATGTGAGCTTGGTCGTCATCCGGCAGCGTCCCAGCGGGCTTCGCCACGGTGGGACACCGCTCCGGCTATCGTCCCGACTCCCGGGCGTCCGCCATCCGCGGCCGACGGCCTGTCACCTTTTGGCGGCCTTGGCGCCGGGCGGAGTAAGGTGCTGGAGGATTGCGGCAGCCCTTGCCACATCGCGCCGGTGTGCCACGCCGGGCTGTCCCGAATGTGAGAGAGGCGGCCGAAAAGAAGATGAAGCAACAGCCCAGTGCTGCACTGCTTTTTGTCCTGACCGCAGCAATGGGTGTGGGCCCGCTGCTCAACTACGGTCTCAGTGCCACCAGCCCGCTGGTCATCGCGGACCTGGGGATCAGCCAGGGGCAGTTCGGCCTGTTGGCCACGGCCGTCTTTGCCAGTGCCGCCGTCAGCAGCAGCTGGCTGGGCCGGCTCAGTGACCGGACGTCGAACCGGGCCCAGCTGATCCTGATCTTTGCCGGCACCGCCGTCGCCCTGGTCGTCGCGGCTCTGGCGCACCACTATGTGGCGCTGCTGATTGCCGCCTTGCTGGCCGGCCCCGCCCAGGCCATTTCCAATCCGACCACCAACCGGATCATCATCAACCATGTGGCCCCGCCCAAGCGGCCGGGCTGGATCGGGGTGAAGCAGTCCGGCGTGCAGGGCAGCCAGCTCTTTGTCGGCCTGGTCTTCCCGGCCATGGCGCTGTGGGCCGGCTGGCAGGGGGCCATGATGCTCGGCGCCGTCGTCGCCCTCGTCCTGCTGGCCTACGGCCTGCGGCGCCTGCCGGTCGAGAATCCGGCCGCCAAGGCCACGGCGGCACCGGGTGCCGGCGTCACGGTCGCCGCTGCCGACGGACGGTTCCCGGCCTCTATCTGGCTGTTCGCAGGCTATGCGCTGCTCGCGGGCCTGGGCATGCAGGCCACCAACGTCTACCTGCCGCTGTTCGCCGTCCGGGCGCTGGACTTCCCGCTGGTGCTCGCCGGCGTGGCCGCGGGCGTGTCCGGGGTGGTCGGCGTCAGCTCGCGCATCCTGTGGGGGCGGCGGATGGCCACGGGCGTCCGTGCCTCCACACTGCTGGCGTTGATGGGCGCCGGCGCCCTCGGGGGTGCCGCGGCGCTGCTGGGCGCCGGCGAGTTCGGCAATCCGGTGCTGCTCTGGATCGGCGTGGTGCTGCACGGGGCCACCGTGCTGGGCGCCAACGTCGTCACGATGGCCGGCGTGATGCGCGTGGTGCCGCCGGCCCGCGTGGGCGCCGCCTCCGGCATCGTCTCCATGGGCATGTACACCGGGTTCGCCGGCGGACCGCTGCTGATGGGCCTGCTGCTGGACCGGAGCGGGACCTTCCACAGCGGCTGGCTGCTGGTCGGTGCCGGGTACCTGCTGTGCATCGTGCTGGCGCTGGCCCTGCGCGGCTACGGCAACCGTCCCGGCGTCGTCCGGTAGCGTTAGCGTTCAGCCACGCCCCTGGTAGGGCATCCCGCTCGCGGTGATGGTCAACTGGTTGATGGTCGCTGCGGCGGGCAGGGTTGCCATCAGCACAACGGCGCGGGCGGCCTCTTCGACGTCGAACGTCGGCTCCACGAGCTTGTGCCCGTCCGCCTGCAGCGCCCCCACGCCCGCGCCGACGTCATGCATCATGCCGGTGGCAGCGTTGCCGATGTCGATCTGCCCGCAGCTGATGCCATACGCCCGGCCGTCCAGGTCGATGGATTTGGTCAGGCCGGTGACTGCGTGCTTGGTGGCCGCGTACGCCACCGACCGCGGGCGCGGGGAGTGCGCGGAGATTGACCCGTTGTTGATGATGCGCCCGCCCTGCGGCTGCTGCGACTTCATCCGCCGGAAGGCTTCCGCGGCGCAGAGCATGGCGCCGGTCAGGTTCACCGCGACGACCTCGTTCCAGTCGGCCAGGCTGATCTCGTCAATCCCGGCCGGGGGACCGAAAATGCCGGCGTTGTTGAACAGGACATCCAGCCTGCCCCAGGCATCCGCCGCGGTGCCGAACAGGCGGGCGACGTCGCCGGCCTTCGTGATGTCCGCGGCCACGCACAAAGCCGCGGTGTGGCCCGCGGCGGTTTCCGCCAGCGCTTCCGGGCGCCGGCCGGCCAGCGCGACGTGCCAGCCGGCGTCCAGCAGCTGCCGGGCGACCGCCCGGCCGATGCCGGAGCCGGCACCGGTGACGACGGCGATGCGCGGGGTCTGGCCGGATGCGGGCTTCATGTGAACCTCCGGGATTCGGCGGCCGCCCAGGTTACGTGCCTGCAGCGGCCCACGTTGACAGGACCGGCTGTGGGGCCGTTCACTATATCCTACTAATTGGAAACTTTATTCCGCAATATGAAAATAATGTGGATTGAGAACGAGCGTTGCGGCAGGGGAACCCTGCCCTCACTGGAGAGGCTGTACATGACGGTCACCGACGACTTTTCGGCATTCGCCGGGGGAGCGGACCGCTCCTTCCCGGACTATGATCCGGAGGAAACCACCGAATGGCTCGAATCCCTGGACTCGCTGGTTCGGGACCGGGGGACCGGGCGGGCCCAGTTCATTGTCCGTTCGCTCCTGCAGCGGGCCGGCGCGAAGAGCGTCGGGGTGCCGA
>NZ_JBHTML010000264.1:0-4157 GCF_042679445.1 Arthrobacter sp. GCM10027362 | reverse complement strand
GGCTGCCGCGGCGGTGGCGAGCGCGTCGATCCCGGCCGCCACATCCTCGAAGGTCTGCGGCCAGCCCCCGCCGTTGCCGGCCCGGCGGTACTCAAGGTTCCAGCACAGCCAGCCCCGGGCGGCCAGGTCCCGTGCCAGCGGCCGGCCAAGCGCTGCCCCGTAGGCTGCCCGCCAATAGCCGCCGTGCACGAGGACGACGGCGGTGCGCCGGCTGCGCACCGCCGGAACGTACAGTTCGGCGTACTGGCTTGGGTCCGGCCCATAGGCATGATGCGAAATATCCGTGTCCACGGCCGGCCCTGCCGCTCAGGCCCCGCCGTCCTGGCGCACCGTGGTGCCCCTGAAATGCAGCTTCCACGGCGCCGGCACGTGGCGGCCCGCCGGGTTGCCCTCCTCCTCCTGCTGCTTCTGCGGCCGGTTCTCGAGCCGGGACAGCAGCAGCCGGACGACGTCTTCCTGGATGGGTTCCGGGCCCACCGTGCTCAGCACGGGTTCGGCTTCCTGGCCGATCTCCGAATTTCCAACGCCGATAATCTCCAGCTCCTGCGGGACCTTGATGCCCAGCCGGTCTGCGGCCACTGACACACAAAGGGCGTCCAGGTCCGCGGTGGCAAAGACCGCGGTGGGCGGCTCGGCCCGGGTGAGCAGGTCGATGGCCTCCGTGTAGGTCTTCCGCCACGACCCTCCGGAGGAACGGACCAGCGCCGGGTCCAGTTCCACACCGTGGTGCTGGAGCGCCGCGCGGAACAGCTCCAGCCGGTCCCCGCCGGGCCCGGTTTCCGCCGGGGCGCGGTGGATGACACCGATCCTGCGGTGCCGGCCTGCCAGGTACCCGGCGGCTTCGGCGATTCCGCCGCCTTCGCCCATGGACACAACGTCGAAGCCCCGGGGCTCGAGCGTCTCCGAGATCACGACCTGGGCTGCGCCGCGCGCGGCCAGGTCCGCGATGGTCCGCTGCTCTTCGGCGGATCCGGTGCTGAATCCCAGGATGGCGCCGTCAGCTCCCCCGGAGAGCATGAAGTTGCGCCAGGCCTCCTGGCCCAGCAGGATCACCACCCGGTAGCCGTGTCCGGGCAGGACCCGGTACGCCGCTTCGGCCAGCGACCGGTTCCACGGCGAATCCAGGTTCTCCACGACCACGGCCACGGTGTCCGTGCGGCCGCGCCGCATGCCCCGCGCCGCGTGGTTGGCCACATAGCCCAGCGCCTGTGCCGCCTGGAGCACCCGCTCCTTGGTCGGTTCGCTGATCCGTGTCGATCCCCCGTTGCGGCCGGACAGGACGTAGGAAACGGTTGCAAGTGATACACCGGCCTGTTCCGCGACATCGCGGATAGTCGGCTTTAATGAACTCCCCATGTTCAGTGCTGCTTTCTTCCCCAAGAATCAGTACAAGCCCCTGAGGTACAGCGTAACGTTATCCCCGCGGATTCATAGGCCGCAGGCCAAGAAAGTTAAACCTTTCCAAGTCCTCTACAAGGTCCAGTCCCGGAGGCGGGCCGGATCTTGTCCGCTTCGCGGGTGTGCCTGCGGGCCGTATTCCGCGTGCCGGTGCCCTCTTCCGCAGAGCCGGGGACAGCCGTGGCGGGCGAAGATAACGGGGTCCTCGGTGACGAGCCCGTGGAAGTGCCGTCCGGGCAGGCCGTGCGGATGTTCCCCGGGGTCCTGCAGCCGCATCAGCTCCACCACGTTGACCAGCCGGGCCTTCAGCCGCTTGCCGTGCTGGTTGGACATGGCGTCCACGACGTGCACGAAGGCCTTGCAGCAGTTGGACACTCCGTGCCGGCCGGTGGGCGGGTCGTCGTCCAGCCAGTCCTGGCACAGCTGCCCGCCGAGCACCTGCATCGCGCTGCCGCTTCAGGCCAGGTGTTCGTCCGCGGCGTCCAGGCGCTGCTCCCGGGCCTTGTCCGTAACATCCAGACGGGCCCGTTGGAGGCGGTCCCGTCCGGGCCAAACACCGCGAAGTTCTCCGGGTTCAGCCGGCTCACCTGGCGCAGCCAGCCGTCCAGGCTCGGCACCGGGCTCACCAGTTCCTGCCCGGTGCGGCGACGGCGCGGTCCGAACAGGCCGGCAGCGGCAGGTCCCGGGCGGGCGCCAGCGCCGCAAGACCCCGGCGGAGTCCTTGTGTGCCTGCCGTGTTTCACGTGGATCCTGCACCGTCACGAAGGGCGGCAGATAGCCATAGCCCGGGCCGCAACTGCACCCGCTGCTGCCCGGGCACCCTGGCCGGCATCCTGGGAGCGGCGGTCTTGTAGCTGTTCAGGTGCAGGATCGGCAGCACCGCGCCGTCGTCCGGAGCCGGCTTTTCGGGCACCTGTCCTCCCGCTCCCGGGCCGAGACCTGCCGGGCCGGTTCGCAGCCGTGCCACAGCGCCGTCGTGCCGCAGATCCGATGCCTGGCCAGCCGGACAAAGCCCAGCGAGGATACCCCGCGCCGGCAGTCACCGGTGCCTCCCGCCGGCTAACCGTTGAATATGCGATTCCGCTTGACTACGGGGCCGGTACAGGGTGTGGTTGGGGTAGCCGCCGAAAGGACGCCCCATGGTCTCGCTCTGGCTCGATTCAGCGCCGCAGATACCGTCCGACCCCTTCACCGCCGAAGCCGGCTACGACACGGTGGTAGTTGGCGCGGGACTGACAGGACTGGGCACAGCGGTCCTGCTTGCCCGCGCCGGCCACCGCGTGGCCGTATTGGAAGCCCGCAGCACCGGCGCCGTCACCACCGGAAACACGACGGCCAAGGTCTCCCTGCTGCAGGGCCGCAAGCTATCGCGCATCCTCGCCCACCACAGCCCGCAGGCAGTGCGCAGCTACGTCGCGGCCCAGCGCGAGGCCCAGGACTGGCTGCTGGGATTCTGTGCGGAGCATGCGGTCGCGTTCCAGCACCGGGACGCCTACAGCTACGCCACCACCGACAAGGGCGCCGAAACCCTGCGTGCGGAGCTGCACGCCTGCACGGTCGCGGGCCTGGACGTAGAGTTGAACTCTGCCGCCGCGGAGCTGCCCTTCGCCGTTACCGGTGCGCTGAAGCTGGCCCACCAGGCCCAGATCCACCCGATGCACGTCCTCGCGGCCCTGGTCCGGGAACTGCGCACGCACGGCGGCGTGCTGGCGGAGAGGGTCCGGGCCACGGATGTCAGGTCCAAGCACGACGCCACCGGACGCAGGCTGAGCGTCCACACCGACACGGGCCGGGTCGGCGCAGACAACGTGGTGCTTGCCACAGGCATCCCGTTCCTAAACCGCGGCGGACACTTCAGCGTGCTCAAGCCCCAGCGATCCTACGCGGTGGCCTTCCAGACAGCGGGACCGGTGCCCGCAGGCATGTACCTCTCGGTGGACACGCCGACCCGGTCGCTGCGGTCCGCAGGGCACAACGACAGGGAACTGCTGATTGTCGGCGGCAATGGTCACGTGGTCGGCAGGAAGGAGCATCCCAAGGAACAGTTCGAGGACTTGGTGCGCTGGACCCGGAGCACCTTTCCAGGTGCCGAACCGACTCACTCGTGGTCGGCCCAGGACTACGAACCTGCCGGGGCACTGCCGTACGTGGGCAGATTGTCCCCGAGTGACCAATGGATCCAGACCGCCACGGGATTCGACAAGTGGGGCATGACCAATGCCATCGCGGCGGCCCTGGCGCTGAGCGGACAGATTCTGGACGGCCGGCCGGAGTGGGCGCAGGATCTGTACAAGGTGCGGATCAGTCCGACCGACGCCGCCAGCACCGTTGAAACGAACGCAGCGGTCGGCGCCCGGATGGCAATCGGCTGGGCCGAAGCCATGGTCCAGTCCGCCGGTTCTCCCCCGCCGGAGGGACAGGGCGTTGTATACCGCAGCCATGGCAAACCTGCCGGGGTAAGCACGGTTGGCGGCGTCACCCGGCGGGTCAGCGCCGTCTGTACGCATCTGGGCGGAATCCTCGAATGGAACGACGCCGAATGCAGCTGGGACTGCCCCCTGCACGGCTCACGCTTCTCGCCTGAGGGCAGCCGCCTGGAGGGCCCGGCAGTCCGGGATCTCGGGGCGCCGGAAGCCGGCGCCGGGTAGCGGCGGAAAGCCGGCGTGCCGGAGACCCCCGGGGCGGGGCAGCGCACTCCCGGCCCGGGGTTAAACGGGTCCGGCCCCGCGCGGTGGCGGGGCCGGTGGTGTGTGTGCGGC
>NZ_JBHTML010000263.1:0-4210 GCF_042679445.1 Arthrobacter sp. GCM10027362 | reverse complement strand
CGGCACTCAGCGTGCGCGGCGCGGTGACGTCCATGTCCGGGGTGACCGATGTGGCGCCGAGGGCCGGCCCGAGCAGCGCGAACGGGGCGAAGCCGGCCACCAGGGCGGTGCCGGCGCGCAGCCCGTAGGTCTGTTTCAGGGTGTCCCGCATGGCGGCCAGCTGCCGGTGCGTGTAGACGGCACCCTTGGCCGGGCCGGTGGAACCGGATGTGAACAGCACGGCAGCATCGGCGTCCGGGTCCGGCGCCCCGGGCCGGGGCAGGCCGCCCGCGGTCCCGCCGGGACCGTGGGAAGGCCCCGCCTCCAGCTCGGACAGGGTGTGCGCCACCTGGTACAGCCGGCGCTTGGCGGCGCCGAGTTCCTCGACGCTGACCCGCACGCCGGGCCAGCCGAACACCCGGGCACCGGCGAGGGCGCGTTCGATCCCGACCAGGTAGGCCGGTCCGGCGCCCTTGATGGCCCGGCTCAGTCCCTGGGTGCCCAGGCCGGCGTCGGCGACCACAATCACGGCGCCGAGCCGCAGGCAGGCGTAGACCAGGCAGGTCAGTTCGATGCCCGGCGGCACCAGCAGTCCGACCCGGTCCCCGGCCTGGACTCCGATGGCTGCCAGCCCGGCGGCGAGCCGGTCCACCCGCTGCGCCAGTTCGGCCCAGGACAGCGTCACCGGCCCGGCTGCGGCATCGTCCCGGATGAGGGGGGCCATGTCGACGACGGCGGGAGAGCCGTCCTGCCGCCGCCCGTCCAGCTCCGCCAGCATCGGCACGAACATCTCCGGTGTTCGGGCGGGGCGCTCCGCGCCCGTACCGGCACCAGGTGTGATGCCCGCCCCGGTCTGGCTACGCCCGCCGGAGCCGGCTGCCGGGCCGGCGGTTCCCAGCCAGCGGAACACCGGGCCGGCAATGTCCACGTCTTCGGGCAGCAGGTGCCCGGCGCCTTCGAAGCGGTGCACGTCCGCCTGTGGCAGCCGGCCCGTCAGATCGCGCAGGTAGCGGTCGGAGAACACCGGGTCCTTCGGGCCCCAGAGCAGCAGCGCCGGCACCTGGAGGGACCGGATATCCTCGGCGACCCCGGCCAGCGCCGGCCAGCTGGGGTGGGATTCGTCCGCGGGGATGTCGGCGACGAAGTTGCCCACGCCCTGCCGCCGTGCGGCACTGCGGTACGGGGCCATGAACGCCGCGCGCACCTCCCGGGCCAGGGCCGGACGGGCCAGGGCATGCGTGACGCGCAGGAAGGCGTCCGACCTCGTCGTACCCCACCGGTGCACGGCCGGGTGCAGGGCCAGCTGCAGCGGAGCCGGTATTGGGAAGCCGGCCGGGTGGACGGCGGTGTTGGTCAGCACGACGCCGGCGAGTTGTCCGCGGTGCCGGGTGGCCCAGCCCAGGGAGATGATGCCGCCCCAGTCGTGGCCCACGGTGACCACCGGCCCGGTCAGGCCCAGCGCATCGGTCAGGTCGCCCAGGTCCCTGATCCGGTCCTCCAGCCGCCGGAAGGTGCCGGTGCGTTCGGAAAAGCCCATGTCCAGCTGGTCGACGGCGACCACCCGCCAGGGTGCCGGGCCGCCGTCGCCGGCAGGAACGGCCGCGGCGAGCAGGCTGCGCCACAGGTAGGACCAGGTTGGGTTGCCGTGCACGCACAGCAGCGTGCCGGCCGGGGTGAGGCCGCGGGCGGCCAGCTCGCCGGCGTTGTCCAGCAGGTGCCAGTAGTGCGAACTGCCGGCCGGATCCACGGCCGCGGTGGAGGGAACGCGGACGCGGCGGGACCAGGCCGCCGGCACGCCGGGCCAGAACTCTGCTACCACGCAAGCTCCATCATGGTGGTGTTCAGCCCGGATCCCACGCCCATGCAGAGCACGCGGTCCCCGGCGCGCAGCGACAGCGATTCCTGGGCCAGGGTCATCGGCAGCGAGGCCGGGCCCACGTTGCCCCACTTCGGGAAGGTGATCGGTACCCGGTCGCGGGCCAGGTTCACGGCCTTGATGATGGCATTGGTGTAGGAATTGGAGACCTGATGGGTAACGTAGCGGTCCATGGCGGACCAGTTCCAGCCGTCCAGGTGTGCCTCGTGCCAGGCGGTCACCACCAGGTCCAGGCCGCCGTCCAACAGGCCCTTGGTGTCGGTGAACATGCCGTCCGGGCCGCCCACGCAGAGTTCGTGGTGCTCGGTGCCGGCCCGGGAGACGCCGCCGAGGATCCGGTGCGAGCCCGGGTGCGCGTCCGCCGGGCCGACGATGGCGGCCGCCGCCCCGCAGCCCAGGGTCAGGGTCGCGAACTCGCGCAGGTAGTCCTCGCGCGTCGAATCCGGGCGGTTCAGCCGCCGGAAGGTGGTTTCCTGCGTGGGCTGGGGGTCCTCACCGGCCACGATCAGGGCGTATTTGATCTGGCCCGCGTCGATCATGTTCGCGGCCAGGGTCATGCCGTTGACGAAGCCCAGGCAGGCGTTGGCCAGGTCGAAGTTTACCGCCGAGGACGGCAGCCCAAGCCCGTGGTGGATCTTCACGGCCACGGAAGGCTCCAGGTTGCGCCTGGTCACCGAGGTGTTGATCAGGAGTCCGATCTGCGACGGGTCGACGCCGGATTCGGCCAGGGCCTTGGCACCGGCCTCGATCGCGGCGTCGTCGAAGCTGCTGCCCGGGGACCACCAGCGGCGTTCGGAAACCCCGGCCACGCGTTCGAGCAGCCGCTTCGACAGGTGCAGGCGCTTGAGGCTGGGGGCCAGGCGTTCGTCGAATTCCGTGGAACTGACCACCACCGGGGCCTCCACGCTGGTTACGGCCAGCAGTGCCGCATTCTCATGTCGAAACGTCGCATTACCGCTCAATATCCAGCCTTTACCCGAGTCCTGTCCGCGCTGTTACTGCCGGTTTCCCGAAACATGCGTCGAAATCTTAACTATGCACCCGCAGGCACGGTTCCCGCACATGCCCGCACCTGCATAGATTGTCCCCTCCCGGGGCGTCCACTGCTCCTCCACAACAGGTATCCGGCCGGAGGAAACGCCCCGAAAAGCCCGTCATTACCGGGATTCGGGTCCCTGGCAGGATAAATTGTTCGAAGGAATACAGCGCTGCGGGAGACCTGATTTGCATTTGAAAAGTCTGACGGTGCGGGGCTTCAAGTCATTCGCCTCCGCCACCACGTTCGACTTTGAGCCCGGCGTCACGGCTGTAGTGGGGCCCAACGGCTCCGGGAAGTCGAACGTGGTGGACGCGCTTGCCTGGGTCATGGGGGAACAGGGGGCCAAGACCCTGCGCGGCGGCAAGATGGAGGACGTCATCTTCGCCGGGACCGCCGGCCGGCCGGCGCTCGGCCGCGCGCACGTGTCGCTGACCATTGACAATACCGACGGCGCCCTGCCGATCGAATACTCCGAAGTCACCATTTCCCGGACCCTGTTCCGCGCCGGCGGATCCGAATACGCCATCAACGGCAGCAGCTGCCGGCTGCTGGACATCCAGGAGCTGCTCAGCGACTCCGGCCTGGGCCGCGAGATGCATGTGATCGTGGGGCAGGGCCAGCTGGACCGCGTGCTGCATGCCACCCCCGAGGACCGGCGCGGGTTCATCGAGGAGGCTTCCGGCATCCTCAAGCACCGCCGCCGCAAGGAGAAGACCGTCCGCAAGCTGGAGGCGATGCAGGCCAACCTCGCCCGGCTCACGGACCTGACCGCCGAACTGCGGCGGCAGCTGACCCCGCTGGGCAAGCAGGCTGAGGTGGCGCGCCGGGCCCAGCAGGTCCAGTTCGAGGTCCGGGACGCCCGGGCCCGCCTGCTCGCGGACGACCTGGTCCGGCTGACGTCGGTGCTGGCACAGGAAGCCGCCGACGAGGCCGCCGTCAAGGCCCGGCAGGCTGAAGTGGAGAGGACCCTTGACGCCGGCCGCCGCCGGCTCGCGGAACTGGAGCTGCTGGCAGCCGAGGCGACGCCGAAACTCAATGCCGCACGGGACACCTGGTACCGGCTCTCCTCCGCCCGGGAACGCCTCCGGGCGCTGGCGAACCTGGCCGGGGAGCGGGAACGGCTGCTGGGCAGTGCCGAGGCCCCGCCGGATGCCGGCCGGGATCCGGAACTGCTGGAGCAGCAGGCGGCCCAGGTGCGCGAGGAACAGGTGGACCTGGAGTTCGAACTGGAGGAACGCCAGGCGGCCCTGGAGGAGGCCGTCAGCCGGCGCGCCGGGGCCGAGCAGGCCGCCGCCGACGAGGACCGCCGGCTCACC
>NZ_JBHTML010000262.1:0-4225 GCF_042679445.1 Arthrobacter sp. GCM10027362 | reverse complement strand
GGCCGGGGCGGCCTGGGCGGCCCTGGCCCGGCCGCCCCGGCCCGCGGCTTCCCTGCGGGGCGTGTCTTCGCGGGCCTTCTCGACAAAAGGCTTGAGGGCATCGCGCAGCGCCCGGGCATTGGCCTCGTTCAGGTCGATGACGTAGTTTTTCGAGTCCAGGCTGAAGTGGACGGTTTCATCGGCTTTTCCGCCGTCAAGGTCATCGGTCAGAACAACTACCACTTCACGCGCCACAAACGGCTCCTTTATATTCGGGCAATCAGATAAGTTCCGTTAATCCATTCCGATTATGTCCCATGCCCGATTAGGGGGCAACATCGCCGTATTGATTGATATGCGGGCCGTTGCCCCGATTAATCCGGTCCGCACCTGTTTATCATAACGCCGCAGGCCCGCCGGGAAACCGGTAAATTGGAGCCGCCCCGCGGCCGGTGCGCACGCCCTGCCGGCCCGGCCGGACGCATCGGCGGCGGCGCTGTTTCCAGGCGCCGCCGCCGATTGGCAGGAAATTGCTGTCAAAGGACAGCAGCGGGACGGGCCGGCGGACGCGGCGCCGGCTATTGTCCGGAATTCTCCCCGTCGCCGGCGGCCCACAAATCCGCCTCGCGCTCGGCCTCGGCCAAGGCCTGCCGCTCCTTGCGGTCGGCATTAAAGAGCGCCTTCATGACGAAGTAGAACAGCAAACCGACCCCGGCGGAGGGGGCGAGCACCCACAGATATTCCATCAAATTATCCCAATTCAGGCTTCAGCAGGGGGAACAGGATGGTCTCCCGGATTCCCGTCTGGGTGAAAAGCATGACCAGCCGGTCGATGCCCAGGCCAATGCCGCCCATCGGCGGGGCCCCGTATTCGAGGGCGCGCAGGAAGTCCTCGTCCAGCTGCATCGCCTCGTGGTCCCCCGAGGCGGCCTTGCGGGACTGTTCCACCAGGCGCTCGCGCTGGATGACCGGGTCGATCAGCTCGGAGAACGCGGTGCCGCGCTCCATCCCGCCGATGATCAGGTCCCAGGCCTCGATCAGTCCGGGCCGGTCGCGGTGGTGCCGGGCCAGCGGCTGTGCAGCCGGCGGGTAGTCGTAGACGAAGGTCGGCTGCAGCAGCGTGGGTTCGACAATCTCGCCGAAGAGCTCGATGACCACCTTCTGCGTGTCCCACTGCGGCTCCACCTTGACCCCGTGCCCGGCGGCGATCTCGCGCAGCACCTGACCGCTGGTTTCCGGCGTGATTTCCACGCCCACGGCCTCGGACAGGCCCGGGTAGACGGCCAGCCAGCGCCATTCCCCGTTCAGGTCGATGGTGCCCTTCTCGGTTTCGATCACGCGGCTGCCCACCACGTCCGCCACGTTGAGGATCATCTCCTTCATGCGGTCGGCCATCACGAACTGGTCCGCATAGGCCTCATAGCTCTCCAGCGTGGTGAACTCGGGGCTGTGGGTGGAGTCCACGCCCTCGTTGCGGAAGATGCGCCCGATCTCGAAGACCCGGTCGATGCCGCCGACCACCGCGCGCTTGAGGTACAGCTCGGTGGCAATACGCAGGGTCATGTCCTGGTCGAAAGCGTTCAGGTGGGTCCGGAACGGCCGGGCCGCGGCGCCGCCGTGGACCAGCTGCAGCATGGGCGTTTCCACCTCCACGTAGCCGTGGCCGTGCAGGGTGTCCCGGATGGAGCGGATGATGCCGGCCCGGGTGTAGACCATCCGGCGGGCCTCGTCGCGCACCATCAGGTCCACGTAACGCTGGCGCACCCGGGTTTCCTCGTTCAGCCCGGCGTGCAGCACCGGCAGCGGGCGGATGGCCTTGGAGGTCATGGCCCAGGAATCGGCCATGACCGAGAGTTCGCCGCGCTTGGAGCTGATGACCTCGCCGTGGATGAAGACCTGGTCGCCCAGGTCCACGAACGCCTTCCAGTCCGCGAGCGCTTCCTGGCCCACGTTGGCCAGGCTGAGCATTGCCTGCAGGCGGGTCCCGTTGCCTTCCTGCAGGGTGGCGAAGCACAGCTTGCCGGTATTGCGGATGAACACCACGCGGCCGGTGACGCCGACGATGTCCCCGGTGGTCTCGTCGGCCTGGAGGTGGCCGTACTTTTCCCGGATCTCGGCCAGGGTGTGCGTCCGGTCCACCCCGACCGGATACGGCTCCACGCCGCGCTCAAGCAGCTTGGCGCGCTTTTCCAGGCGCACACGCATCTGCTCGGAGGTGTCTGCGGCCTCGATCGGGTGGGCTGGGGCGGCGGGGTGTTCACGGGTCACGGTAGTTAAGGTTACCGTCCCGGCGACCGTGCTTCCTATTCAGGATCCGGTTCAGGAGCCGAGCTGGACGTTGTCGATCAGCCGCACCGGGCCCACCCGGGCCGCCGCCAGCGCCAGGGCATCCCCGGTGAAGGGGCTGTCCTGGCAGTTGAATGCCAGCGGCTCCAGGGTGGCCGGGTCCACCACCTCCAGGTAGTCCAGGTCCACCAGCGGCACCGAGCCGATCATCGCCAGGGCGCCCTGGAGGTCCAGCGGTTCGTGCCGCTCCGCCTGCCCCTTGAGGTAGTGCAGGCTGCGCGAAAGCACCAGGGCCGCCTCGCGCTCGGCGTCGGAGAGGAAACGGTTGCGGCTGGAGAGCGCCAGCCCGTCCGCGTCCCGGACGGTCGGCACCCCCACGATCTCCACCGGGAAGTCCAAATCCGCCACCATCCGCCGCACCAGCGCCAGCTGCTGCGCATCCTTCTGGCCGAAATAGGCCCGGAAGTCCGCCGGCAGGGCGGGCAGGCCGTAGTGCAGCAGTTTGGCCACCACCGTCAGCGCGCCGTCGAAATGGCCCGGCCGCGAGGCGCCCTCGAGCTTCTCCCCCAGCCGGCCCGAGCAAACCCGCACCAGCGGTTCCCCGCCCGGGTAGACCTCCTCCACCGACGGGGCGAACGCGATGTCGGCTCCGGCCCCGGCCAGCACCTCCAGGTCCGCCTCCAGCGTGCGCGGGTAACGGTCCAGGTCCGCCGCCTCGCCGAACTGCAGCGGGTTCACAAAGATGGAGGCGACGACGACGTCGTTGGCCGCGCGCGCGGCGTCCACCAGGGCCGCGTGGCCGGCGTGCAGCGCGCCCATGGTCGGTACCAGCGCCTGGCTGGCCCGGCCGGAGCGGTGCCTGCCGGCCGCGGTCCGCAGCAGTTCGGCACTGGCTTCCTTCAGTTCCGCCTGGGTGGTGACAAGGTGCGGGCGGTTGCTCACTGCGGGTCCTCCTGGTCGGTAAGCGGCGTGGTCCGGGGGGAAAGAATGTCCAGGATGGCGGTGGCCTGGCCGTCCGTGAGCAGGCCGCGGGCCAGGGCGCGCGTGGCCGTGGCCCGGGCCAGTTCCTCGTACGCCTGTCGGATGTCGGTGGCCCCGCTGTCCACTTCGAAGCCCAGCAGTGCGTCCCGGTGTACCCGCACCGTGCCGGCGTCCCCGCGGGCCACGGGCCCGGTCAGCGCGCCCTCGCCGGAGGCCAGCGCATTTTCCAGGGAGGCGCGCATCAGCGGCCCGAGCACCCGGCCCGGCTGCTCCACGCCGGCCGCGCCCAGCAGCTGCGCGGCCTGGGCCGCAATGGTCACCAGATGGTTGGAGGCGTGGGCCAGCGCCGCATGGTACAGGGCCCGGTCCCGCTCCTCGATCACCACCGGCTCGGCGCCCATTTCCACCACCAGCGCCTGGGCAATCGGCAGCACCGGGCGGTCGGCGGTGACACCGAAGGCGCAGTCGGCCAGCCGGGTCAGGTCCAGGCTCAACCCGGTGAAGGTCATGGCCGGGTGGATGGCCAGCGGGATGGCGCCCTTGGCCCGGGCCGGCGCCAGCACGCCGATGCCGTGGCGCCCGCTGGTGTGGACCACCAGCTGCCCCGGCTGCCAGGCGCCGGTGCCGGCCAGCCCGGACACCAGTTCGGGCAGGGCATCGTCGGGCACGGCCAGCAGCACCAGTTCGGCCCGCTCGACCACCTCCGGGACCGGCAGGACGGGGACACCGGGCAGCAGGTTTTCGGCCCGCTCGCGGCTGGCCGCGGAGACGGCCGACACGCCGACGACGGCGTGCCCGGCCGCGCGCAGTGCTGCGCCCAGGACGGCGCCGACCTTGCCGGCGCCGACGACGCCGATCCCCAGCCGCCCGGGCTTAGCCTCTGCCATGGTCCTGCCCCATCTCCTCGCCTTCCTTGGCCTTTCCCGTCATTTCGCCGGCCTGCCGCGCCGGGGTCTCGAGCCAGCGTTCGGGTACGCCG
>NZ_JBHTML010000261.1:0-4230 GCF_042679445.1 Arthrobacter sp. GCM10027362 | reverse complement strand
GGTGCACCCGCCACCGGGTCAGCGCCCACGGAATGACGCCGGCGGCGGTTGCAGGCACGACGGCGAAGGCGGCGGTGCCCAGCGCCGCCCGGCGGCGCTCCGCCTGGAGGGACCCGTTCATGGGCACCATTCTCCCGCCGTCCGGCACCAGCGAGACACGGACGGCACCCGGTGCCGGCCGCCCTGTCGGCGGGCGCGGCTATGATCGGAACCATCCGCCCGGAAGGATCGTCATGGCTCCCGAGATGGCTCTCGATATTGCCCGGCTGCGCACCCACTTCCCGTCCCTGTCCTCGGGCATCGCCCACTTCGACAGTGCCGGCGGCACCCAGACCCCCGGCGTCGTCGGGCGGGCCGTTGCGGCGACGCTGACCGGACCGCTGTCCAACCGCGGCACCAACCTGCTCCCGGAGCGGAACGCGGAGCAGGCGGTGGCCGGCTTCCGTTCGGCCTTCGCGGACTTCCTCAATGCCGACCCGCGCGGAGTGGTCTACGGGCGCAGTGCCACCCAGCTCGGCTACGACTTTTCCCGCCATCTGGGCCGGGACTGGGGCCCCGGGGACGAAATCGTCGTCACCCGGCTGGACCATGACGCCAACATCCGCCCGTGGGTACAGGCCGCGGCGCGGCAGGGCGCCACGGTACGCTGGATCGGTGTCGACCCGGACACGGCCGGACTGTGCATGGACCAGGTGGCCGATGCCGTGGGACCGGCCACGCGGCTGGTGGCCGTCACCGCGGCATCCAACCTGCTCGGAACCCGCCCGGACATACCGGCCATCGCGCGGCTGGCCCATGCGGCCGGGGCGCTGCTCTACGTGGACGGGGTGCACTACGCGGCGCATGCGGCCGTGGACATCCGCGCGCTCGGGGCCGACTTCTTCGTCTGTTCGCCGTACAAGTTCTTCGGCCCGCATTGCGCCGTCTTGGCCGCGGAGCCGGACCTGCTCGGGTCCATCCGGCCGGACAAGCTGCTGCCCTCCACCGACGCGGTGCCCGAGCGCTTCGAGTTCGGCACCCTCCCGTACGAGCTGCTGGCGGGGGCAACGGCGGCGGTGGACTTCATCGCTTCGCTCGGCGGGACGGGCGGCCGGCGCGAACGGCTGGCCGGCGCCTTCGCGGCGATCGAAGCGCGCGAGGCAGGCCTGCTGGCCAGGGTAGAGGAGTTCCTGGCCGGCCTCGACGCCGCGACCGTGCATTCGCGGTCGGCCGCGCGCACCGCCACCCTGCTGGCCAGCTTCCGCGGGCATGAGGCTGCCCAAGTCAGCAGGTTCCTGGCCGGCCGGGATGTCCAGGCCCCGGCGGGCAGCTTCTACGCCGTGGAAGCCTCGCGCCGGCTCGGCCTCGGCGACGCCGGCGGCCTGCGGATCGGGCCCGCCCCGTACACCTCCGACGAGGATGTGCAGCGGCTGCTGGACGGGCTCGCAGAGTACTTCTCGTAAAGGCGGTAACCGCGAGGACCGGAATAGTGTGCCCGTGCCCCCCCGTTGCATGTAAAGATGCATATGCATTGAATTTTGGAGGAGAGAGGCGCCGCACCATGGCACACACAATCGAGCTCGGCCTCGACACGTTCGGGGACGTCACCGTCGGCGCGGACGGGAACCTGCTGCCGCACGACCAGGTGGTGCGCAACGTGGTCGAGGAGGCCGTTCTCGCGGACGAGCTGGGCCTGGACTTCATCGGCATCGGCGAACACCACCGCGAGGACTTCGCCGTCTCCGCCCCGGAGGTGGTGCTGGCCGCCATCGCGGGCCGGACCCGCCGCATCCGCCTCGGATCCGCCGTCACCGTGCTCAGCTCGGACGACCCGGTGCGCGTCTTCCAGCGCTTCGCCACGCTGGACGCCGTCTCCAACGGCCGCGCCGAAGTGATTCTGGGCCGGGGTTCCTTCACGGAGTCCTTCCCGCTGTTCGGCTTCGACCTGAGCCAGTACGACGAACTCTTCGACGAAAAGCTGAACCTCTTCACCGAGCTGCGCCGGGAGCAGCCGGTCAGCTGGGCCGGCCGCACCCGGCCGGCGCTGCGGGAACAGGCGATCTACCCGCCCACCGCCTCCGGCTCGCTGCCCACCTGGATCGCCGTCGGCGGCACCCCGCAGTCGGTGGTCCGCGCCGCACACTACGGGCTGCCCCTGATGCTCGCGATCATCGGCGGGGCGCCGCTGAACTTCGCCCCGTTCGTGGACCTGTACAAACGGGCGCTGAAGCAGTTCGGCCGGCCCGCCCTGCCCGTCGGCGCGCACTCGCCCGGCTACATCGCCGCCACCGATGAGCAGGCGAAGGAGGAAATGTGGCCGCACTACGTGCAGATGCAGGAACGCATCGGCCGCGAGCGCGGCTGGGGCCGGATGAGCCGGGCGCAGTTCGAAGCCGAGGCCGGTCCGGACGGGGCCCTGTTCGTCGGCTCGCCCGGGACGGTGGCCGCCAAGATCGTCAAGGTGGTCCGGGGGCTGGGCCTGTCCCGCTTCGATCTGAAGTACAGCCTGGGCACGCTGCCGCACGAGCAGCTGATGACCAGCATCGGGCTTTACGGGCGCGAGGTAGCTCCCGCGGTGCGCGAAGCGCTCGCCTGACGCCCGTGCGGCGGCAGCCCTTGACAGCTTTCGGTGCCGTTCTAACGTTGAAACTGCCATGGAGTGGTTCAGCGCCGACGGGTTTGAACTGGCGCGGCAGGTGCTGCAGCGGGGCATCGCCGCGGTCTACCTGATTGCGTTCCTCTCTGCTGCAGCCCAGTTCCCGGCGCTGTTGGGCGAGCACGGGCTGCTGCCGGTGCCGCGCTACCTGGGTTGGTCCGGGGCGCGGGGTCCGACCCTCTTCCGCTGGCGCTATTCGGACGGGCTGCTGCTGGCCGTGGCGTGGGCGGGGGCGGCGGTGGCGGCGCTGCTGGTGGCCGGGCTGCCGCAGGCCGGGCCGCCATGGCTGCCGATGCTGGCGTTCCTGCTGCTGTGGGGCCTGTACATGTCGATCGTGAACGTGGGCCAGACGTTCTATTCCTTCGGCTGGGAAACCCTGCTGCTGGAGGCGGGCTTCATGGCCGCCTTCCTGGGCTCGAACGAGGTGGCTCCGCCGCTTCCCATTCTCCTGCTGTTCATCTGGCTGGCCTTCCGGCTGGAATTCGGCGCCGGGATGATCAAGATGCGCGGCGACCGCTGCTGGCGCGACTTCACCGCCCTCTACTACCACCATGAAACCCAGCCGATGCCCGGCCCGCTCAGCTGGTTCTTCCACCACCTGCCCAAACCGCTGCACCGGGTCGAGGTGCTGGGCAACCACATCGCCCAACTGGTGGTGCCGTTCCTGCTCTTTGCGCCGCAGCCGGTGGGCAGCATCGCGGCGGCCGTGGTCATTGTCACGCAGCTGTGGCTGGTGCTGTCAGGTAACTTCGCCTGGCTGAACTGGCTGACCATCATCATCGCCTTTGCCGCCGTCGGCGATTACGCGGTCCAGGCCGTGGTGCCGGGCCTGGGCAATTTCACGCCCCCCTATGCGCCGACGCCGGCCTGGTTCACCGTCGTCGTGCTGGCCGTGTCGGTCCTGCTGCTGGTGCTCAGCTACTGGCCGGCGCGCAACCTCCTCTCCCGCCACCAGCTAATGAACACCAGCTTCAACCGCTGGCACCTGGGCAATGCCTACGGCGCCTTTGGCACGATCACCCGCCAGCGCTACGAAATCATCGTGGAGGGGTCCCTGGACGGCACCGCGTGGCGGGAATACGAGTTCAAGGGCAAGCCGGGGGACCCCGGCCGGATGCCCCGGCAGTTCGCCCCCTACCACCTGCGGCTGGACTGGCTGATGTGGTTCCTGGCCTTGGGGTCGCGCGGCGAGAGCTGGTTCATCCCGTTCCTGCGCAAGCTGCTGGACGCGGACAAGCCGACGCTGCGCCTGCTGCGCATGGACCCGTTCGAGGGCGAAGCGCCGAAGTATGTCCGAGCCCGCATATTCCATTACCGCTATTCGACCTGGGCCGAGAAGCGGAAGACCGGACTGTGGTGGATCCGCCGCCCGGCCGGGGTGCTGGTCCAGCCGCTGACGCTGTCCGACGGTGCCCGCCGGCGGTACTGGATGAGCGACTGGAGCTAGCCGGCGGGCATCCCTGCGGTCCCGGCCGAATGCAGCCCCGGGCGAACCGGCAGACCGCTTCGCCTGCCGCACGGACCGGACCATCAGGCTGGCCACGATGCCGGCCCGGACGAAGTGGCCGCGGCGGGCCCTGGACGCCGGGCGTGCT
>NZ_JBHTML010000260.1:0-4233 GCF_042679445.1 Arthrobacter sp. GCM10027362 | reverse complement strand
TTGAGACAATACAAACCGGCCTTCGAGCCGCATGAAAACCATCAACCCCGAGAGTCAACCAAACCCGGGGCAGTCCCCTCAGATTGGGGTGTGGCTTAAGTGGACAAAAAATCTCTGAGGGCCAGTTCTCCGGAATCAACAAGTCCGGCTACATAAAGGCCGTGTTCTGAGGCAGGTCGTTGAAGGAGTGCACCAACCAGAACCACCGGCCTTACATCCGATCGCACATGCCCTCCAGTTGGTGGTGCGTTCATGTTCCGGGAAGGTGCGACTTGGTCGGGGAGCCCACGGACCGACAGGGGCCTACGGGAATACCACGTGCGGCATTCCCGTAGGCCCCTGTCTCCTTGCCATGAAAACCATCCCTTAGCTGTTCGGCCCAGAGCAGTTAAAGGCGGCTAGGCATCGATCACCATATCGGTGCGCGCGGTCGAGCAGCAGGGCAGGAACTTGCCAGCATCGATTTCCCGTGCCCGGATCCCGCCCTGGTGGTTCATCTCGACCTCCCCTGAAAGCTTGACGACCTTGCAGGAGCCGCACATGCCTTCCTTGCAGTTCGCACCGATCCTGACGCCCGCACGCTGGGCCACCTCGAGGATGTGTTCGTCGGGGTCAATCCGAACATTGATGCCGGTACGCATAAAGGACAGGGTCAGGCTTCCCGTTCCCACCGTGTCAAAACTCGAGGCATCAGAGGAACCGGGCTCCTCTCCCACACCCGAACTGCCGTCTTCGGAACCGGGCGCGTCCGGGTCGACGGTTTCCAGCGGCAGCCCCGTGGCCTTCAGGGTTCCCTCGGCGTCGTAGCCGGGCTCGTAGAGCCCGAACTCCCTGGGCTGGCTGTCATAGTAGTCCTCGGCGGAATCTTCAATTTCCTCCGCGATTTCCTCGGCAATGTCCGCTGCAAGCGCGATCTCTGCCTGGTACTCAAGGAGTGTCTGGCGATCTCCCGAGAAGAACTCCATGTAGATGGAGGTGTCGTCGACGCCGACCTTCTTGAGGAGCTCGGTGGCGCTGTTCAGGTAACCCTCGGGGCCGCAGGCATAGACCTGGCGGCCGTTGGCATCGGGTGCCACCTGGTCGATCATCGCTGCCGTCAGCCTTCCGCTGAGCCCTTCCCACCCGTCGGGTTTGCTGCGGTCGCCCAGGGAGTAGAAGACCTTGACGCGCGAGTCCACGGAGGCGATGTAGGCCAGCTCCTGATGGAAGGCGAAACCTCCGGCCTCGGCTCCATGGTAGAGCACCACGACGTCGGCGTGTCCGGGCAGGGAGTGGATGGTCCGCACCATGGACATGATGGGGGTGATGCCCGCGCCGGCGGCCAGCAAGAGGTAACGCGCCCGCCGGTCGGCATCGGGCAGGTGGAACGCCCCGACCGGCCCCAGCATGTCCAGGACGGTGCCGGGTTTGACGTTCTGGTGCACCCACGGGGAGACGAGTCCTGTGGGGTCGCATTTGACGGTGACGCTGAAGGTCCAGGGCTGGGTAGGCGAACTGGACAGCGAGTAGCTGCGGTCTACCGGTTCCTGGTCCTCGCCATTCACGGGAAAGGCGATGTTTACGTACTGACCCGCACGGAACGCCAGGGGCGCACCGTCGCAGCGGCGGAACACGAAGGTCATCATGCCGCCCGCTTCGGGTACGGTCTCGACACATTCGGCCATGAACTCCTGCGGATGCCAGGGACCCAAGGCGTGGGCGGCGCGGGCGGGTCCCTCGGTGCTGCCCATCACCCTGTTCCACGGCATCTCAAGACCACGGATGCGCTGTGGTTCCTGGATCACCGTCTCAGTGACGAGTTCAGTCATGCCAAGTGCTCCTGTACGCGCTGCACGTACCAGTTAATGAACGCTTCGACCTGGTATTCGCTCTTCATGTACGGGCCGGGCTCGTAGGCGGGGCTGCCGGCACCCTTCTGGCACAGCTCCACGAACGCCTTGTCCTGCAGGTTTGTCTGCTTCCAGGTATAGGTGAGTTTCTCCAGGTCGTAATCGACGCCTTCCTCGGCGTCGTCAGCCACCAGCCAGGTGGTGCGTACCAGCGACTGGTGTTCGTTGATGGGGAAGACACCGAACGTGATGACGTGGTCCCCGAGGAAATGGAACCAGCTGTTGGGCTGCAGGTGCATCGAGCAGCGGCCAAGGCGGAAGTCCGGCAGGTCGCCGAGCAGCTTCTTGGAAAGCCTGCGCCCATCGGCCGAGAACGATTCGCCTTCTCCGTCCAGTGATTCACGTGAGATGCGGATTCCCGCGATGCGCGTGTCAAGCTCCTCGACCACCTCGTAGGGCAGGCCGTAGCGGCGGCAACGCTCCTCAAGGGAGGACTGGGCTTCCTTGTTGCGGTCCCACACTTCCTCGAGGTGGGGCGGAATCAGGCCCTCCGTCAGGCCCCACGTCGGGAAGAGGGAGCAGGCGAGTTCAGGGTGGCCGTCGCAGTGGTAGCACTCACGGTTGTTCTCCATGACGAGCTTCCAGTTGCCCTCTTCGATGATGTTCTGCTGGTAGGCGATTTTCGTCTTCGACAGATCGTGGGGGGCGAGGTAGGGCTCAAAGATCTTTGAGGTTTCGTCGAAGTCTGCCGGCGGTTCGTCCGCAATGCAGACGAAGATGAGTCCGGCGACCACGCGGCTGTGGGCGCGCTTGAGGGCGAAACAGTTCTTGTCGAACTTCGCTTCTCCCGGTGCCGAGGCGTGGATCAAGTCGCCGCTGGGCGAGTAGGTCCAGGAGTGATAGCCGCACACCAGATTTCCGGTTGAGCCGGCGGATTCAGTCAGGACGCGGGCGCCGCGGTGGCGGCACACGTTGTGCAGGACGTTGACGTCGCCATCGTCGTTGTGCAGCACGATCAGGGAGTAGGGCCCGTAGTCGACGGTGACGTAGTCGCCCGGCTCCGGCAGTTCGGCGACGCTGGCGGCAAAGATCCAGTGCTGGCCAAAAATGGCCTCCATGTCGATCTTGAAAATCGTCGGGTCGGTGTAGAAGGGGGCGTCGAGGGAATATCCCGTGCGGCGGAACGCAAACAGCTCGGCGATTTCCGCCAGCTGCTCTGCCGGCAATGATGTAGCGAGTTTTCCGCGTGAGTTGAGGGGCACGTTCACTGGAGCGGACATTTTTTCTCCCGGGAGGACTGGAAGTGTGCGATTGGTGGGGATTATGGAGTTAGTGGGGGCAACTGGTGTTGTCGAGATGTTGTAGTCGCGAGATTAGGGAGGACCAATGAGCAGTAGGGGCCTGTCGTACGGATGGTGCTTTTTGTGGCAAATAATGGGCGCAGCCGGTGAAGCCTCGGGGGCGGGCCGCTTAGCTGCCGAAACATCACCCGAGGCTGCTCTCACCACCGCAAGCGTCTCCATGTTCAGTCCTTCACGTGCGTATTACGCAACAACAATCATCATGTGCAACAGTGTGACGTCTCCCACGCTAGGTGTCAAGCTGTTAAAGACGCGGCCCGAAGCCATATAAATGTCTTGCCATTGCAGTGCGGGTAGGTGCGACAGTGCAGGACGCTAAATGGCGCAGCTTCCCTCCTTCCATCCCCATCGGAGAGACGCCGGTAATGGCGATTCCGTAAAGCAGCGGCAGCTCACCGCCGTCCAGGCCGATGGGCAACGGGGGCCAGCTTGGATGTAGTTCAACATGCTGTTGCGACAAGGGCATGCCAGCACTTATGGACCTTTGCTCGATTTGTGCGGCACATAACCCACTCGATTCCTGGATGGTTGAACCTTCCTTAGTGGAAGGTGCAACCGGGTCATATGAGAGTCGCAGAGCGACGGCCGCCAGCGCTTGGTCGTAAGTAGACAGCGTCTGGGCTACTTCTTCCGGTGTAACGATGGCAGGCGGGACCATGTGGATGCGATTGTCAGTGACGAACGGCAGCAGGCCCAGCCGCAGCAGTTTGGTCTAGAGTTTGCCCAGGTATTCGGGCGTGACGGGTGTCCGTGTGCTGCGGTCCTGGACGAGTCCCAGCGCCGAGAAGACTCCTTAGGTCCAGTCCCGGTTGAGGGCCGCCGGCTTTTTGAAAAGGTTGACATCTACCAGGCTTGGGCCGCGGAGGAACGCACTGGGTTCCACTACCGCATGACCAAGGCTGGGAAGGGCCGACTCGTGCTACGTCTGATATATCTAGGGAGGGGCCGGGATCCGGCCTGCTGGATCGAGGGAAGGGCCGGGCACTGTGGAGGCGATGGGTACCGCCGGCCGGACCCGGGCGGAGCATGCGTATCTGGAACTG
>NZ_JBHTML010000259.1:0-4261 GCF_042679445.1 Arthrobacter sp. GCM10027362 | reverse complement strand
CCGCAGCACCGCCAATGCCCCGCTCTGATCCCTCAGGAGGAACCGGACGCCATGAGCACTTCCCCCACCCTTCCCCGCCCGGCAGCGCAGGCTGCCGGCGGCCCGGCCCGTCCGGGAGCGGTGCTGACCCTGTCCTGCCCGCAGCGCGCCGGCATTGTCCACGCCGTCTCCCGCTTCCTGGTCGAGCACGGCTTCGACATCGCCGAGCACCAGCAGTTCGACGACGCCGTGGACGGGCGGCTGTTCCTGCGCACCGCCTTCTCCGCCGCGGAAGCGGTGGACGCCGGGGCCCTGGCGGAGGAATTCGCCCCGGTCGCGGCCGAGTTCGGCATGGACTACACCTTCCATGACGGCGCCCGGCCCAGGGTGCTGGTCATGGTCTCGAAATTCGGGCACTGCCTGCACGATCTGATCTACCGCTGGCAGACCGGAAGCCTGGCCGCGGACCTGGTCGCCGTGGTCTCCAACCATGAAGACCTGCGCCCCATGGCCGAGGCGGCGGGCCTGCCCTTCGTCCGCGTGCCGGTCAGCGCCCAGACCAAGCCGGCCGCCGAGGCGCGGCTGCTCGAACTGGTCGGGGCCTACCGGGCGGACCTGGTGGTGCTGGCCCGCTACATGCAGGTACTCTCCGATGACCTGTGCCGCAGGCTCGCCGGGCGGGCGATCAACATCCACCATTCCTTCCTGCCCGGCTTCAAGGGCGCCCGCCCCTACCACCAGGCGTACGAGCGCGGGGTCAAGCAGATCGGGGCCACCGCCCACTACGTGACCGCGGACCTGGACGAGGGCCCGATCATCGAGCAGGAAGTGATCCGGGTGGACCACCGGCTCGGCCCCGACCAGCTGGCCACCGTCGGCCGGGACGCCGAGGCGCTGGCCCTGGCCCGGGCGGTGCGCTGGCACGCCGAAAAGCGGGTGCTGCTCAACGGCCACCGCACCATCATCTTCACCTGATCCCGGCCGGACCCGTTCCGGCTCCCCCTTAGCCCCCGGGCCGCGGTGTCCGGGAATCCACCTGTGAAAGGCCCCTCATGCAAGCACCCCGCGTCGTGATCATCGGAGCCGGCATTGTCGGCGCCAACCTGGCCGACGAACTGACCGAGCGCGGCTGGACCGACGTCACCGTCCTGGACCAGGGCCCGATCCCGCTGACCGGCGGCTCCACCTCGCACGCCCCCGGCCTGGTCTTCCAGACCAATGCGTCCAAGACCATGACCGAATTCGCCGCCTACACCGGCCAAAAGCTCGCCTCCCTGGCCCGCGACGGCGCCCGGGCCTTCAACCCCGTGGGCGGCCTGGAGGTGGCCACCACGCCGGAGCGGCTGGAGGAGATCAAGCGCCGCCACGGCCTGGCCACCTCCTGGGGGCTGCAGGCCCGCCTGGTGGATGCGGCCGAGGCCAAGGCGCTGCACCCGCTGATCGAGGAGAGCATGGTGCTCGGCGGCCTGCACGTGCCCGGCGACGGGCTCGCCTCGTCCCTGCTCGCGGTGGAACTGCTGCGGGAGCGGGCCGAAGCCCGCGGCGCCCGGTTCATCGGCCGCACCCCGGTGACCGGCATCGAGCAGGCCGCCGGCCGGGTCACCGGCGTCCGCTCCGGGGACACGGTCTTCCCGGCCGACATCGTGGTCTCCGCCGCCGGCTTCTGGGGCCCGGCGGTCGGGGACCTGATCGGGATGCCCGTGCCGCTGGTGCCGCTGGCCCACCAGTACGTGACCACCACCCCGCTGGCCGAGCTGGCCGGGGAACCGGAGCAGGCGGTCGGCACCGGCAACAACGCCCGGCTGCCGATCCTGCGCCACCAGGACGAAGACCTCTACTTCCGCCAGCACGGTGCACGGCTGGGCATCGGCTCCTACGCGCACCGGCCGATCCCGGTCGGCTACGACGAGCTGCCCGGTGCCGAACAGATCAGCGAGCACGCCATGCCCTCCCGGCTGGCCTTCACCGCCGCGGACTTCGAGCAGCCGTGGAAGGCCTGCCGGCAGCTGCTGCCGGCCCTGCACCACACGGAGATCGACGACGCCTTCAACGGCATCTTCTCCTTCACCCCCGACGGCGGCTCGCTGGTGGGCGAATCCCGGGACCTGAAGGGCTTCTTCATCGCCGAGGCCGTCTGGGTCACGCACTCGGCCGGGGTGGCCAAGGCGGTGGCCGAACTGCTGGTCGACGGCCGGTCCGAAACGGACCTGCACGAGCTCGACGTCGCCCGCTTCGAGGAGATCCAGCTGCAGGACGAGTACGTGCTGGAGACCTCGCAGCAGAACTTCGTCGAGATCTACGACATCCGCCACCCGCTCGAGCCCCGCCGGTCGCCGCGGAACCTGCGCGTCTCCCCCTTCCACGCCCGCCAGGCCGAACTCGGGGCCTTCTTCCTCGAAAGCGCCGGCTGGGAGCGCCCGCACTGGTACGAAGCCAACGCCGGCCTGCTCGAGACCCTGCCGCGCAACTGGCAGCCGCCGGCCCGGGACCCCTGGTCGGCCAAGTTCGACTCCCCGATCGCCGCGGCCGAGGCGTACGCGACCCGCACCAACGTGGCGATGTACGACATGACCGCGCTCAAGCGGCTGGAGGTTTCCGGCCCCGGCGCGCTGGCGCTGCTGCAGCACCTGACCACCGGCCAGCTGGACAAGAGCATCGGCTCGGTCACCTACACCCTGATGCTGGACCAGGCCGGGGGCATCAGGAGCGACCTGACCGTGGCCCGGATCGCGGATGCGCTGTTCCAGGTCGGGGCCAACGGCGGACTGGACCTGGACTACATCGGCCGCCAGGCCGCCGCGCAGACCGAGGCGGACCCGCAGCAGTGGGTCCAGGTTAGGGACACCACCGGCGCCACCTGCTGCATCGGGCTCTGGGGCCCGCGCGCCCGCGACCTGCTCCAGCCGCTCACCCCCCAGGACCTGTCCAACGACGGGCTGAAATACTTCCGCGCCGCCAGCACCACCATCGCCGGCATCCCGGTGCGGCTGATGCGCCTGTCCTACGTCGGCGAACTCGGCTGGGAGATCTACACCAGCGCCGAATACGGCCTGCGGCTCTGGGACGCGCTGTGGGCCGCCGGCGCACCGCTGGGGGTCATCGCGGCCGGACGCAGCGCCTTCAACAGCCTGCGGCTGGAAAAGGGCTACCGCTCCTGGGGCACCGACATGGACACCGGGCACGACCCGGTCCAGGCCGGCCTCGGCTTCGCGGTCCGGGCCAACAAGGAGGACTTCGTCGGCAAGCAGGCCCTAAACCGGCGCACCGCCCGGCCCCCGGCCACCCGGCTGGCCTGCCTGACCGTCAACGACGGGGAATCCATGGTGCTGGGCAAGGAACCGGTCTACGTGGCCGGGCAGCCGGCCGGCTACATCACCAGCGCCGCCTACGGGCACACCGTGCACCGGCCGGTGGCCTACGCCTGGCTGCCCGGCACCGTGGCCGAGGGCGACACCGTGCAGATCGAATACTTCGGCCGGCGCATCGACGCCACCGTGGCGCCCGAGCCCCTGGTCGATCCGGAGATGAAGAAGATCCGCGCCTGAACCGCGACGGCTGCGGCCCCGGGACCGCCGGTCCCAAGGCCGCAGCCGTCGCCGGGCCGGGGCGCACGGCTACAGCGCGCTGCGCACCAGCCCTTCGAAGTGCGTGACGTGTTCCTCGGCCAGGGCCGCGGCCCGGTCCGCGTCGCCGTCGATCACCGCCTGCAGCAGCGCCTCGTGCTCCCGCACGTGCCCGGCGATCGGCGCCAGCCCGGCGAGGACGAAATTCCACATCCGCTGCGAGAGGCTGAAGTACTGGATCAGCGTCGCTTCCACATAGCTGTTGCGCATGACCGCATACACGGTGCGGTGGATCCGCTCGTCCAGGTCCATCGAGGCCTGGTTGGATTCCGCCGGGGCGTTTGCCAGCAACTGCAGGCACTCCTTCAGGCGCTGCCGGTCCCCGTCCGTGGCCAGTTCGGCCGCCCGGCGCGCCGCGAAACCTTCCAGCACCCGGCGGGCATCGGAAATGGCCTTCAGGTCCCGGATATTCACGTCGGCAATGATCGTGCCCCGGCGCGGATACACCGTGAGCATGCGGTCGGACTCCAGCCGCTTGACGGCCTCGCGCATCGGCGTGCGTCCCACCCCCAGCTCGGCCATCAGCGCCTCTTCGTCCAGGGCCGCCCCCGGCGGCAGGCGCATGTCGATAATGCGCCGGCGCAGTTCCAGATACGCATGCTCCGCCCGGGTCCGGCCGGCGGTACCCATCGCCTCCACAGTGCCCGGCCCTTCCCTCG
>NZ_JBHTML010000258.1:0-4269 GCF_042679445.1 Arthrobacter sp. GCM10027362 | reverse complement strand
AAGGGGCGCGAACTGCCCGAGGAACTGGCCCACATTGCCGACGGCATCGAGGACTCCGGCACCACCCGGCAGGAAGCCAGCTCCGTCCTGGCCGCCCAGTGAGCTGCAAAGGACAAAAGATGTTCCCCGTACGCATGGAAATCATGCCCACCGACGGCATCATCGCCGGGGTCAGGGCAGCCGTCCCCGTAGGCTCGGCACTCACCGTCACTTGCCTGCCGCACCGCGGCATCAAATCCACCATGCAGACCGCGATCCAGCTTGGTCTGCTGGGTTACAACGTAGTGCCGCACATCGCCGCGCGAGGCCTTCAGGACCGCTCACAGCTTGCCGGAATGCTCAAGGATTGCCAGGCTGCGGGCATCACCGAGGTGTTCGCCATCGGGGGTGATGCCCCGTACGCGGCGGGCCCCTATGACTCAGCCGCCCAGCTGATGGAGGACATCGCCGAAATATCCGGCGGAGGCATCTCAATCGGCGTGGCCGGCTACCCCGAAGGGCACCCCGGGCAGGACGCCCTGCACATGCTCGATTCCCTTCTGCAAAAGCAGCATCTGGCCACGAACATGGTCACCCAAATGTGCTTCTCCGCCCCCAAGATCGCCGGATACATCGAGTTGCTGCACCGCGAAGGCGTCGAACTGCCAGTCTGGGCCGGTGTGGCCGGAGCCGTGCACCGGGCCAGGCTCGCCTCACTGGCCGCAAAGATCGGAGTCGGCACGTCCTTGCGGCTCCTGAACCGCAAGGGTCCGCTCGCCCGCAGGCTCCTGAGCGGGGAGACATACTCACCGCGGAGCCTCGTCTCAGAACTTTCCGCCTTCCAGCCCGCCCTCGCGGGCATCCACCTCTACAGCTTCAACAACCTTGATCCGCACTCCACCTATGGGACCCCGCCGGCTGCCCTTCTCCCAGCGTGACCGGCAGCAGCCGGATCAAGCGCGTATGGCTGAAATGTTGAAAGGCGATGGCCCGGTTCGTGGCAGAGCCGGTGATGCTGGCCCGCTACATGCAGGTGCTCTCCGGCATGCCGGTCTGGGGGCCTCTGCCAGACCCTTGTGCGGAACCTGTTGGCGACGGTGAGCAAGGCAGCCGGGTGCTCAGGCGGCAGGGAGCCGCGCCTGCGAATGTCCGGTCAGCCGGCAGGCCATGGCCAACATCTTGAGGTGCCGCAGGCCGCCGGCCTCGCCGTCGCCGCACGGCCCGCAAATCCGCTGCAGCGCCCTCGGCACCCGGCTCGGCTCGCTGGGACGGGATCTGGAGCGCATCGGTTCAACCCGGACCGCCGGCCGCGCGGCCCCTACAGCAGCCTCTTGAGCACCTCGGCCTTGCTCCACGAATACGGCGGATAGCCGACCTTCAGCGTCTCCACCAACGCGCTCTTGGACAGCACCGGGCGCCGGTGGCTGAAGGTGTCAAACGAGTGCCTGCCGTGGTAGGCGCCCATGCCGCTGGCCCCGGTGCCGCCGAACGGCAGCCCGGGCACCAGCGGGTGGGCGTTGCAGATGTTGTGCCCGACCGCCCCGGCCCGCACGGTGTCCTCGAAGATTCGCTGGTTCTTCGGCCGCTCGCTGAACAGGTAGGCGGCCAGCGGGGCCGGCCGGTCGTTGATGAACGCCACCGCCTCCTCGAGGCTGGGCACCTCCAGTACCGGCAGGATGGGGCCGAAGATTTCCTCCCGCATCACCGGCGCATCCGGGTCGACGTCAACAAGCACCGTAGGTTCGATGTACCGGCTGGACCGCTCGGTGCCGCCGCCGCTGAGCACCGTGCCCTGGCCCAGGTAGCCGGCGAGCCGGTCGAAATGGCGCTCGTTGACAATCCGGCCGTAGTCCTTGCTGCGCACGGGCCGCCTGCCGAAAAGTTCACGGACGGACTCGGGCAGGTGGGTGCGCAGCTGCTCCGCGGCCCTGCCCACGGCGAGCACGTAGTCCGGCGCCGTGCACGTCTGGCCGGCGTTGAGGAATTTGCCGTGCGCAAGACGCCGGGCGATGTTGCCCCAGTGCCCGTCGACGACGACGGCGGGGCACTTGCCGCCGAGCTCCAGTGTCACCGGGGTCAGGTGCCGGGCCGCCGCCTGCAGCACCTCACGGCCCGTGTGTTCGCCGCCGGTGAAGAAAATGTGGTCGAAGCGTTCCTGCAGCAGTGCCGCGGCGGTCTCCGGGCCGCCGTCGACGATGGCCACCACCTGCGGGTCCAGGTATTCCGGCACCAGCCGGCAGAGCAGCTGCGCCGTCGCCGGGGCCAGCTCGCTGGGCTTGAGCACCGCGCAGTTGCCGGCCGCGAGTGCGCCGATCAGCGGGGCCAGCAGCAGCTGGACCGGGTAGTTCCACGGTGCCAGGATCAGCACCACGCCCAACGGCTGCGGGACTACGCGGGCCTGGGCCGGCTGCAGGACCAGCGGCACTTTGACGGCGGTTTCCTCCATCCATGCCGGCAGGTGCAGCAGCGCGTGGCCGATTTCGTTCTCGAGCAGGGCAAATTCGGAGATCCGGCTTTCCAGCGGGTGCTTGCCCAGGTCCTCGGCCAGGGCCTGGGCCAGCTCCTTCTCGTTCTCCGTGATGAGCCGGCGCAGGGCCTTCAGCTGGCCCGTGCGGAAACGCCGAGGCACGGTGGCCCGGGTGCGGAATCCCTCACGCACCCGGGCCACCGCCTCGGCGGGCAGCGTCCGTTCGAATGACCCCATATCACCCATGAACGCGCCGCTCTCCCTTGATGTTTCCCCGGCCTGTGCCTGCCCGGTGGGCGCCGTCCCCACGGCGGCACCCACCCAGTCTAGCGGCAGGGATTCCCGTCCCAAGCCTGCCAAGGACGGGACCCCTGGACGGCTCGTGCCGGGGGCGCATCAGGCCTTGGGCGCGGACTCCTGCGGGGCCTGCTTCTCCGGGCCGGCACCGATGGCCCAGACGCGCGGCGGGATGGCGCCGTTGATCGCGTGGTCCCCGATGATGCGGGCCTTGAACACCCACGGGTTGTGGCTGGCCGCGGTGCGCGCGTTGCGCCAGTGCCGGTCCAGGTTCTTCGCGGTGCTGGTGCCCGAGGCGCCGAGGGCGTCGAAGATGTCCGAGGTGGCGCGGGTGGCCAGCTCGGTCAGCACCACCTGGGCCTGGGCAGATTCGAGTTCGGCGGCGTCGTTGCGCCGTTCGTCTTCTTCCAGGTCGCCCAGGAAGGCGCCTTCGTAGGCGCGCTGCAGGGCACCGGCGGCGCGCTCGAGGACGGCCTCCGCGGCGTAGGCGCGGGCCGAGACCTCGCCGACCACCTGCAGGATCTGCGGGTCGGCGGCGAAGGAGTCGGCGTTGCCGTGCGAGAAGATGCGCGTACGCTTGCGGACCTCGGCGGCGATCTCGCGTTCGGCGGCCCGAATGGTCCCGGCCAGCACCGCCAGCAGCACGGCCTGGTAGAACGCGGTCTGGTACTTGAAGCGGGTCTCGAAGTCGATCACGTTCTCCGCCTCCACCACCGCGTCCGTGAAGGTGCTGGTGCCGGAGCCGGTGGTCTGCTGACCGAAGCCGTCCCAGTCGTCACCGTGGGTCACCCCGGGCTGGCGGGCGTTGACGACGGCGATGACCTTGGTGCCGTCGTCGGTGCGCTGGGCGAAGGTGTCGATCCAGTCCGCGAAGATACTGCCGGTGGAATAGTACTTGGTGCCGTTGATGCGGAAGGTCCCGTCGTGCTGCGGGGCGACCTTGGTGATCACGTCGCCGATCTTCACGGTGCCGACCTCGGTCCAGGAATTGCCGGCGATCTGACCGTCCACGAAGCGCTTGAGCCAGACCGCGCGCTGGGCCCCGGTGGAGACCAGGCGGTCCTCCACGAACGCGAAGTGCCCGCGCAGCGCCTGCGGAATGTTCGAATCGGCGGCGGCCAGCTCGGCCAGCAGGCGGAACAGCTGCGGCAGGGTGGCGCCGAAGCCGCCGTCGGCCACCGGCACGCGCAGGGCACCGAAGCCGGCCTCGGCCAACTCCTTGATCTGGGCGTAGGGCAGCTGGTGGTCCTTTTCGCGGGCCGAGGCGCCCTCGGCGATGCGCTCGAAGATCGGCCGGAAGCGGGCGGCCAGGGTTTCGTAGTCGGCCTGGGGGATGGTGGCTGAAGTCATGGCGTTACCTTTCGTACGGGCAGGGCGGGAAGGGTCAGACGGATACGGATTCGGGAGTTTCGACGGCGGCCAGGGGTGCCGCTGCATCCCCGGCAGGGCGGACTCGGGCCAGCAGGCGGGCGGCGAGGAACAGTGCGCCGATGACGGTGGCGGCCGCCGTGGCGGCGGCCCAGCCG
>NZ_JBHTML010000257.1:0-4283 GCF_042679445.1 Arthrobacter sp. GCM10027362 | reverse complement strand
TGAAGGCGACCACCTTCTTCGACGACCCGGACGTGATCGCCAAGGTCTCCCGCGGCCTGGGCGAGGCCATGGTCGGCCTCAACGTGGACGAGATCCCGGCCCCGCACCGCCTCGCCGAGCGCGGCTGGTAGGCCGAACCATGATGGTGCCGCCAAAGCCCGATGGAGGAAAGCCTGCGACCTCCGAAACTGCGGTTGAAGCACTGTCTGCCGTGACCAGTGACGAGCCCCGCAGTCGGATATTGCCTTGGAAATCCTTCTCCCGAGGACAAACCGTCAGCGTCATCGAAGACGGCCGGCATCTCGGCACGGGCACTGTTGATGCAGCTGCTCCTGATGGGGCTCTCCTATGGGTCCAGCTGGACGGCGTGGAGGGGCGAAGGTTGTTCCACAAGGATGATGGAGTGCATATCGAACTCCGAGGTCATGGCCACGAGACCACTCAAAGTCACTAATTCAGGGTCCCAGAGGCCGGCGTATGCGCCGGCGTCGTCCCACATCTCCGTACTTCCAAGGAATGGGAGCTAAGGTACTGAGTCCCTGCCTGTAAGTCGCGGGACCAAAGCGGGCCGGACGCCATCTTTGCGGACAGCGGCCGGTCCGCTTGCACAACCAGGGACGGTAAATCCACCGAAGGAGCCATTCCTGCCGCCGACACACCCGGCCGTCAGGACGCGCCGGCGGATTTCGGTGGATCGGTTATACACCTCTCCCGGCAAGGTTGCCGCGCTACGGCGCGGCGGCTGTGGATGCTCTGTGCGCAGTCCGCGGGCCGCGGCGACGCGCGGCCGGGAAGCAGGTTGAGCGGCCTACAATGTTCCTCCGCCCGAAGGAGGAAAGCGAAGGATGTCATCGGTCAGTCAGGACCAGCAGAAGAAGTCATACCGGCTGCAGCTTGCCGGGGTGTGGATCGCAGCTGGGAGCCTGGCCCTCGCACTTGCCCGGGCAATTGTGGACCTATGGGGCGTCACTGCCCGATGAAGCCGGCTTTGGGCGCGAAAGCTGGAGCGTTCGACACAGCGCTCCCTCGGTTGCGGCATCGAGGCGGGCTCGGTCACTGTAGCGCCGGGTCAGGATGCGGGATGGCTCGGTCAAGGTGGGTGTCGTTGGTGGCCTGTTTCTACCGCCTGTCCAATGCTGAGGCCGGTAAATCCAGCCAGCAGTGCGGCCGCTGATATAGCCAGGATGGCACCGTCGCAGGACGGCCGATTTCGACGTTGTTGACCTTCCCCCGAACGGAGACTCGACCTATCCTGCCAGCCCGATATGTGACCGAAAGACATTTCGTCTCGCAGTGCCTATGGGGTCCGCTGGACGACGCGGTGCACCGTCGACCGGGCCACGTTAAACAAAGCAGCGATTTCGGCGGTCGTATGCCGCCCGCGCCGAAGGCGTCGACGTGCACCGCAGCCAAGGGCGCCGGATCATTTTGCAGGAAGGGATCCACTGGCGTCGAACCCGCTCCTGAACCCGGAGCACGCACACGAATATTCCCAAAAGGAGGCGGAACACGAAATTCCGTACCCATCCACTGGCGGACACCGCAGTTCGGTGCCTCGACGGGCTCCGCCCGGTCATCCCGTGCGCCTTCGCACCCCGCCACGGGCCGATGGGCAGGCCCCGGGAACCGGGCGTACCGCCATCCCTGCAGGTTCCCGCCAACCTGCAGGAGGTCCCGCGGAGCCGACCCAAAATCCAAGCAGCCACTGCGCGGCCCAACACCCCGATCAAACCCACGGATCCGGGGACGGGTCACCCGCAGGCTCGCGCCCTCCGCCGCCACTTTCTCTGTATTCTTTGAGGAACGAAGCAGCGGCCTCTGGGGATTCATGGGGGGCCTCAACGGTCCCGGGACGGGTTCGTACGTCCGGGACATCAACTCCGACCGAAGGCCGGTCGGGTGATGAAGATCCGGTGCAGGGACATCAATGAGGCTGTTATCGGCGCCAACCCGTGGACACCGGGAAAATCGGAGCATTCTCGGCAAATGGGCAAATATAGGAAACGCCCGGGGTGTCATGTGCGATCGAACCTGAGCCCTTGCAGCGCCGACAACCGCGACTATGTCAGCACCGGCGGGGGAGTGCTGCGCTGGGGGACCGTCTTGTGGGACGCGAATCCTCCGGCGGCGGCTGCCCTCCCGATCATCGGCCTTTGACCAGGCGCTCTAGGGGACACGACACCGTAGCACCTCGGGCAGATTAAGTATCAGTGGTACTGGACCCGCCTGGCCGGGCGGTAGGTAGGTCACCAGGCGGTGCCGGCAGCTGTCCGCGCCGCCGGTGTTATCGCCGAGGTCCGGGTTGGCGGACTCGGTGATGGCCCTGCACCCCGGCGGCTGGGGTGCAGGGCCATTGGCGCCGTCGCAGCGGTGGTCGGCTCTGTGCTCAGGGGTCCGGCAGCAGTAGTGGCATCGGGATGCCGGCTCGTGGCCGGTGCAGCAGCCGGCGGCAGGCTGCCGGTCGTGCCGGTGTTCCCGGCCTTGCCTTTGGGCAGCGTGCGGGTCTTGTCCAGCTTTGTCTCCTGTCGGTGAGTTGTTTCCGCGGTGTTGCGGCGGGGCGGTCCTGTTGTGGCGATGGTCGATGATCCGGGTGATCATCATGGGTGCCGCCCCGCCGCGGTCCGTGGCGGTGTTTCCGGTCCCGGTCCGGGCCGTCCCGGTCGGGACAGCCCGGGTTGTTAGGCGATTGTTCCGGCGCGGCGTCCGAAGACGACGCCGGCGGCCAGGCCGGAACCTCCGGGGTAGTTCCCGGAGAACAGGCCGCCGAGCATTTCGCCGCAGACGTAGAGGCCCTGGATATGTCCGCCCTTTTCGTCCAGGACGCGCCCGTGGGTATCGGACTTCAGGCCGCCGAAGGTGAAGGTGATGCCGCAGGTCACCCCGTAGGCGTAGAACGGTCCGGTCTCCAGCGGCGTGGCCCAGTTGCTCTTGGCCGGGGTGGTGTCGGCCCGCCGGCCGTCCTTGATATTCGGGTCGAAGGGGATGCTGGTGTCGATCGAGGTGTTGTAGTCGTTGACCGTCTTGGCCAGCCGGTCCGGGCCGACGCCAATCTTTGCGGCGAGGTCTTCGATGGTGTCCGCGGTTTGAACCGAAATGCCCGGCATGTCGTATTCCTCGGTGCGCAGCATCGGGCGCAGGGTGGCGTCGAAGACCTGCCAGGCCACGGAATCGGGCTGCTGCAGGATCACCTTGCCGTACTTTGCGTAGGTGTAGTTGCGGAAGTCCTCTGGGGATTGGACTCGAAGCCTCCGGCGCCGAGCACCACCGACTCGGCACGCAGTTCCTCGACACTGCCGTCGGCCTGGCGGACCTTCACCCCGCGCACGGCGCCGTCCTCGACGATCAGGCCGAACACGTCCTGGCCAGAGCGGACCTCGGTGCCCAGCTGTTCGGCGACCGTGACGTGGTCGTGCATCAGGCCCTCGCCGCCGTCGACGTTCCCGACGTGCAGGCCGCCCCAGAACAGGTAGCTGCCGTCCTCGCGCTTGTACGCCTGCCGCTCGTACATCAGCCGGTACTTCAAGCCCACCGAGTGCAGCCAGCGCAGGCCCGGGGCGGCCTCATGGACCAGGACCTCGGTCAGCTCCGGGTCGTTGCGCCCCTCGGTGACCTTCGCCAGGTCCGCCGCGTACTCCTCGGGCGAACAGGGCGGCACCTCGCTCATTGCGTGGCGGAGAAACCCATACAGCCGTCGTTGCTCGGCACCGGATAGCAGCGCCGGACGGTAATTCCGAGGTCGTCGTTCTCGGGAACCCGGCCCGGGCCCCTGAGGTTTGCTGCGTCCACAAAGCTGTATCGGTAGGCGGACGATTTGTCATCCAAGTGACGCGATACGAGCACGTTGACGCGCAGACTGTCCACGTCGCCGAAATGACGACTGCAGGTTACGAAGCGGCGATGGCGGTCATCAACGGCCACGGCCCGGCCGAGCTTCTCGGCGAGCTGATCGACGTAGTGCTGGGCACTGTCACGGTTTACAGTCATTCGCTTACTCCTGCAGCTTCTTTGGAACATCGGCCCTAGCGAAGGGGAGTTGGGCAATCCGGAGAGTCCGTTTCTTGCCATATCTCTGTATCCGGCTCCCGCCGACACCACTCTGACTGATCCAGTCGTTGGCACCGCCTATTGAAGTTCTCCAAGGTCCCTCATCCCTTCTGCGATGTCTGATATATCTAGAATCGGGTGGGGAAGCATGACCTTTTGAACCGAGGGAAGGGCCGGGCACTGTGGAGGCGATGGGTACCGCCGGCCGGACCCGGGCGGAGCATGCGTATCTGGAACTG
>NZ_JBHTML010000256.1:0-4291 GCF_042679445.1 Arthrobacter sp. GCM10027362 | reverse complement strand
GGGCGGTGGCCAGTGCCGCCGGCAGGTCCGCCGGGCGCTCGACGGCCTGCATGCCCTTGCCGCCGCCGCCGGCCGAGGGCTTGATCAGCAGCGGGTAGCCCACCTGCTCCGCTGCCTCGGCCAGTTCGGCGTCCGACAGCCCGGGCTCGGCAATGCCCGGCACCACCGGGACCCCGGAGGCGGCCACGTGGTTCTTGGCCCGGATCTTGTCCCCCATGATGCCCAGCGCCCGCACGCCCGGTCCCACGAAGGTGATGCCGGCGGCGGCCAGGGCCTCGGCGAAGGCGGCGTTTTCGCTCAGGAACCCGTAGCCCGGGTGCACGGCGCCGGCTCCCGCGGCCTTGCAGGCGGCCAGCACCGCCTCGATGTCCAGGTAGCTCTGCGCGGCGGCCGCGGGGCCGATCCGCACCGCCAGGTCGGCCTCGCGCACGTGCCGGGCGCCGGCGTCGGCGTCGGAATACACCGCCACGGTGCGCAGCCCCAGCCGCCTGCAGGTGCCGATCACCCGGCAGGCGATTTCGCCGCGGTTGGCGACGAGGACGGTGTCGAAGGGCGCGTCGAACGGCGGATCGAAGGGCTCGTCGAAGCGGGTGCGCGGATCCATGCCCTCACATCCTGAACAGTCCGAAGGAAGGTGCGGCCAGCGGGGCCAGGGCGCAGACCTCCAGCGCCAGTCCCAGCACGGTGCGGGTGTCCGCCGGATCGATGATGCCGTCGTCCCAGAGCCGGGCGGTGGCGTAGTACGGGTTGCCCTGGTCCTCGTACTGGGCCCGGATCGGGGCCCGGAAGGCCTCCTCCTCCGCCTCCGTCCAGGTTCCCCCCGAGGCTTCGATCTGGTCCCGCTTGACCGTGGCGAGCACCGAGGCCGCCTGGGCCCCGCCCATCACCGAGATCCGGCTGGCCGGCCAGGTCCACAAAAAGCGCGGCGAATAGGCCCGGCCGCACATCGAGTAGTTGCCGGCCCCGAAGGAGCCGCCGATGATGACCGTCAGCTTCGGCACCCGGGTGGTGGCGACGGCGGTGACCATCTTCGCCCCGTGCTTGGCAATGCCGCCGGCCTCGTAGTCCCGGCCGACCATGAAGCCGGAGATGTTCTGCAGGAAGACCAGCGGAATGCCGCGCTGGTCGCACAGCTGGATGAAGTGCGCGCCCTTGAGCGCCGATTCGCTGAAGAGCACCCCGTTGTTCGCCACGATGCCCGCCACGCGGCCGTGGATCCGGGCGAAGCCGGTGACCAGGGTGGATCCGTACTCGCGCTTGAACTCGTGGAACCGGGACCCGTCCACCAGCCGGGCGATGACCTCGCGCACCTCATAGGGGGTGTTCACGTCCACCGGCACCGCCCCGTAAAGCCCTTCCGGGTCCGCGGCCGGCGGTTCGCCGGCTGCCTCCGCCGGAAGGCCCGCTGCCGGCGGCAGGGTGGCCACGATGTCCCGGACAACCTGCAGTGCGTGCCGGTCATCCTGCGCCAGATGGTCGGTGACCCCGGAGACCTTGGCGTGCACGTCCCCGCCGCCGAGCTCCTCGGCGCTGACGATCTCGCCGATGGCGGCCTTCACCAGCGGCGGGCCGCCCAGGAAGATGGTGCCCTGGTTGCGCACGATCACCGTCTCGTCGCTCATCGCCGGCACGTAGGCGCCGCCGGCGGTGCACGAACCCAGCACCGCGGCGATCTGCGGAATGCCGGCGGCCGAGAGGTTGGCCTGGTTGTAGAAGATACGCCCGAAATGCTCGCGGTCCGGGAAGACCTCGTCCTGCCTGGGCAGGAACGCGCCGCCCGAGTCCACCAGGTAGATGCATGGCAGCCGGTTCGCCAGCGCCACCTCCTGGGCCCGCAGGTGCTTCTTGACCGTCACCGGGTAGTAGGTGCCGCCCTTGACCGTCGCATCGTTGCACACCACCATCACATGCCGGCCGTGCACCAAACCGATTCCGGTGATGATGCCGGCCCCCGGGCACTCGCCGCCGTACATCCCGTCCGCGGCCAGCGGCGAGAGTTCCAGGAACGGGCTGCCGGTATCCAGCAGCCCGTCCACCCGCTCGCGCGGCAGCAGCTTGCCGCGCCCGAGGTGCCGCTGCCGGGCGGATTCCGGACCGCCCAGCGCCGCGGCGGCCAGTTTTCCGCGCAGCTCGGCCACCAGCGCCCGCTGCGCCGCGTCGTTTTCGGCAAAGCCCGCGCTGGAGGTATCCAGCCGGGAAAGAAGCGTCTCCATTGACAACTTTCCTGCACGGTCCCGCCCGCTGCCGGACGGACTCTGGTTAGTAGTGACTAACTGGACTCAGGTTAATAGGGCTTAACCGGGTTGTCTATAATCAGTCCGAGACAGACCCGAAGCCGAAAGGACCGCCGTGGCAGCCCCCACCGCCGCGAACGCAGCAAACGGCGCAGCAGAGAACACAGCCGGCAACACGGTCAACGGTGCCGTACCGGCTGCCGGCCGCGCTACCGGGCGCAGCCTGGCCAAGGCTTCCCGCCGCTCGGCGCTGCTCTCCGCAGCCGCCAGGCTGTTCGCGGAGCGGGGTTTCAACGGTGTCTCCATCGAGGACCTGGGCGCGGCGGCCGGCGTGAGCGGCCCGGCGGTCTACCGGCATTTCAGCAGCAAGCAGGCGATGCTCGCCGCGCTGCTGACCGGGGTCAGCCAGGACCTGCTGGACGGCGGCCGGGCGGTGGTGGGCAATTCCTCCGGGCCGGAGGCGGCGCTGCGCGGCCTGATCGAATTCCATGTCGATTTCGCCCTGAGCAACCCGGACGTGATCCGGGTCCACGACCGCGACCTGGATTCGCTGTCCGCGGAGGAATCAGAGCATGTCCGTTCGCTGCAGCGCAGCTACGTGCGCGTCTGGGTGGACGTGCTGGCCCAGCTGCTCCCGCGCGACGACCCGGCCCGCCTGCGGATGCGCGCGCATGCGGCGTTCGGCCTGATCAACTCCACCCCGCACTCCGCGCGCCGCGGCCAGGGCGTGCGGGACAAGGCCTGGCGGCGCAACCTGCTCGAAACAATGGCCTGGGCGGCGCTGAAAGCCGAGTAACCTGTTGTGACACCCTCTATCGAAAGGTCTGCCGTGATCGAGCTTCGCCCTGTGGAACCTGCCGACCTGGACAAATTCTTCGAGTACCAGCAGGACCCCGAGGCCAACCGGATGGCGGGATTCAGCGCGAAGAACCCCGCCGACCGCGGCGTCTTCGACCACTACTGGCAGAGCCTGCTCAACGACAAGGCGGTAACCGTGCGCACCGTCACCGCCGACGGCGAGGTGGTGGGCAACGTGGTGGTCTACCGTACCGACGACGTTCCGGAGCTGAGCTACTGGACCGCCAAGAGCCATTGGGGCCGCGGGATCACTACCGCCGCGGTCGAGCAGTTCCTGCGCGAGTTCACCGAGCGCCCCATCCGGGCCCGCGTGGTCAAGGACAATGTGGGCTCGATCAAGGTGCTGGAAAAGGCAGGCTTCCGCCGCGTCGGCGAGGCGCAGGGCTTCGCCAACGCCCGCGCCGCGGTGGTCACCGAGGAGATCCTCGAACTGGCCTGACCGGCCTGGCCGGCCCCTGTGCTCAGACCATGGTGAGCACCCGGCCGGGATCGGCCAGGATGGTGGCGACGTCGGTCAGGAACCTGGACGCCTCGGCGCCGTCGACCATCCGGTGGTCGAAGGACAGGCTCAATGTCAGCACCTGGCGCAGCACAACCGAATCCCGGTACTCCCACGGCATCCGGCGCACGGCCCCCACGGCCAGGATCGCCGTCTCGCCCGGGTGCAGGATGGGCGTGCCGGCATCGATGCCGAACACCCCGACATTGGTGATCGAAATGGTCCCCCCGGACAGCTGCTCCGGCGTGGTCCTGCCCGCGCGGGCGGTTTCGGCCAGTTCGCCCAGCGCCACGGCCAGCCCGTGCAGGTCCAGCGTGTGCGCGTCCTTGATGTTCGGCACGGTCAGGCCGCGCTCGGAAGCCGCGGCGATACCCAGGTTCACGTAGTTCTGCTGCACGATCTCGCCGTGTTCCTCGTCCCAGCGCCAATTCAGCGACGGGTTGCGCTCCAGCCCGATGCAGACGGCTTTGGCCACCAGCGCCAGCGGGGTGAGCTTGACGCCGGCGAAGGCGCTGTCCGAGCGCAGCCGCTCCAGCAGCTCCATGGACGCGGTGGCATCGATGGTCAGGAACACGGTGGCCTGCGGGGCGGTGAAGGCGCTGGCCACCATGGCCGCGGCCGTCGCCTTGCGCAGGCCCCTGATCGGAACCCGGGCCTCGCGCTCGGCCGCTCCGGCCAGCCAGCGGCCGGTTCCGGCCTG
>NZ_JBHTML010000255.1:0-4365 GCF_042679445.1 Arthrobacter sp. GCM10027362 | reverse complement strand
GCACGGGCAGACCGTCCCCTGGCTGGTGGCCGCCGCGCTGTGCCTGGCCCTGGCCGGGGCCGCGGACACGGTCAGCGGGGTGTTCCGGAACACCATCCTGCAGGCTGCCACCCCGGATGCCATGCGCGGACGGTTGCAGGGCATCTTCGTGGTGGTGGTCGCCGGCGGCCCGCGGCTTGGCGACGCCGTGGCCGGCGGCAACGGCCAGTGGCTGGGCGAAGGGATGGCCGCCATCGCCGGCGGGCTGGCCTGCGCGCTGCTGGTCTGGCTGCTGCACCGGTGGCAGCCCGGTTTCGCCCGTTACGACGCCCGCCATCCCGAGCCCTGAGGCCGATAAGCCAACGCCCTGTCAGGATCCGGAACACCCGGCCGCCGCCGCGCGTTGTTAAGGATGATCCGGCCAACAGTGCAATGCCGGATGCAGAAGGAGACCAGAAACGGTGCATCATCATTTCAACGGTCTGAAGACCGCAGCCTTGTTCGGCGTGCTCTTTGCCATCCTGCTGGGCATCGGCGGGCTGCTGGCCGCCGGGACCCGGAACGGCGGCTTCATCTGGATCATGGCGCTGATCGGCGTGGCCACGGTCGCGTACAGCTACTGGAACAGCGACAAGATCGCCATCCGCTCCATGCAGGCCTACCCGGTGACGGAGGCCGAGCAGCCGGCCATGTACCGGATCGTGCGCGAGCTGTCCGCCCGGGCCAACCAGCCGATGCCGCGGCTCTACGTCTCGCCCACCATGGCGCCGAACGCCTTTGCCACCGGGCGGAATCCGCAGCATGCCGCGGTGTGCTGCACGGAGGGCATCCTGCAGCTGCTGACCGAACGGGAGCTGCGCGGGGTGCTGGGGCACGAGCTCATGCACGTGTATAACCGGGACATCCTCACTTCCTCGGTGGCCGCGGCGGTGGCCGGCGTGATCACCTCGGTGGCCCAGTTCCTGATGTTCTTCGGCGGCGGCAACAGCGAAAACCGCAACGCCAACCCGATCGCCCTGCTGGCGCTGTCCCTGCTCGCCCCGTTTGCCGCCGCGCTGATCCAGATGTCCATCAGCCGGACCAGGGAGTACGACGCCGACGAGGACGGCGCGGCCCTGACCGACGATCCGCTGGCGCTGGCTTCGGCGCTGCGCAAGCTGGAAGTCGGCACCGCCCGGGCCCCGCTGCCGGCGGACCAGAAGCTGGTGAACACCAGCCACCTCATGATTGCCAACCCCTTCCGGCGCGGCGGCCTGCAGCAAATGTTCAGCACGCATCCGCCCATGGCCGAGCGCGTGGCACGGCTGGAGCGCATGGCCGGACGCCCTCTCGGCGCCTGAGCCCTGCCGTGCCTGCCCGGGCCGAGCGGGTTTAATGAACCTATGCGCCTGCTGCTGATCCGCCATGGACAGACCCCCTCCAACGTCAGGGGGCTGCTCGACACCGCCGTCCCGGGCCCCGGCCTGACCCGGCTGGGCCATGAACAGGCCCGCGCGCTGCCGGATGCGCTGGCCGGCGAGCCGATCGAGGTCCTGCTGGCCTCGACGGCCCTGCGCGCCCGGCTGACCGCCTCGCCGCTGGCGGAGGCGGTCCGGCTGGACGTCGAGGTGCGGGACGGCCTGCGCGAAATTTCCGCCGGGGACCTGGAACTGCAGGCCGATCCGCAGGCGCACCGGGCCTACATGTCGGTGGTCTTCGGCTGGACCGCGGGAGACCTGGGCCAGCGGATGCCGGGTGGGCCGGACGGGCACGAGACCTTCGCCCGGTTCGACGCCGTGGTGTCGGAGCTGCTGGCCGCCGGGGTGCGGACCGCGGCCATGGTCAGCCACGGTGCCATGATCCGCAGCTGGGCCGGCGCCCGCGCGGCGAACCTGGGGGCGGACTATGTGGCCCGGAACATCCTGGGCAACACCGGGGTGGTGGTGCTGGAGGGCGACGGCGGCGGCTGGGAGGCGCTGAGCTGGATGGGCGAATCGGTGGGCGGCCGGGCGCTGGGGGGAAGCCTGGCGGACGGTCCCGCCGGCGACGCCGTCCGGCTCAACGGCAGGAAGCGGCCCGCCGCCGGCCCTTAAGGTCCCTGCGGCCGGGCGACCCCGGCCGTCCGGACTGCCGGACCGGCGCCCGGCTCTGCCCCGCGGTTTTGTGACGCTTTTGTGACTTAAGTTGCAACTGGACGACGGCCCGTAGCAGAATTCCGTGAAGCTAAGCCTTACCTTAGTTAGGCTTGGATAACCGGAGAGAAGAGTGCCGTGACCGCCAACTTCCTGATCGGCCTGCGCGAGGGCCTTGAGGCAACGCTCGTCGTTGTCCTGCTGCTGGCCTACCTGGCCAGGACCGGCCGCCGGCCCCTGATGCCGCGGGTTTGGGCGGGCGTCGGGTTCGCCGCCGCCGTTTCCGCAGGCTTCGGCGCCCTGCTGACCTTCGGACCCCGCGGGCTGACCTTCGAGGCGCAGGAAGCCATCGGCGGCGGCCTGTCCATTATCGCCGTCGGCTTCGTGACCTGGATGGTGTTCTGGATGGCCGGGGCCTCCCGCACCCTGGGCAGCGGGCTGCGCCAGCAGGTGGACAAGGTGGCGGACGCCGGATCCTGGGGGCTGGCGCTGGTCGCGGCCCTGGCCGTCGGGCGCGAAGGCCTCGAGACGGCGCTCTTCCTGTGGGCCGCCGCCCGGGCAACCGGGGAGACCTGGGAGCCGATCGGCGGGGCCGTCCTGGGCATCGCCGCGGCCGTGGCGCTCGGGTTCCTGCTGCACCGCGGCGTGCTGCGGATCAACCTTGCCCGCTTCTTCACCTGGACCGGCGCGGCGCTGATCGTGGTCGCCGGCGGGGTCCTCGCCTACGGCATCCACGACCTGCAGGAGGCGGGCATCCTGCCCGGCCTGCACATCCTCGCCTTCGACGTTTCCGCCGCCGTCCCGCCGGGCAGTTGGTACGGCACCCTGCTCAAGGGCGTCTTCAACTTCTCGCCCGCCACTACCGTCCTCGAGGCCGCAGCCTGGCTGCTCTACGTGGTGCCGGTGATGATCCTGTTCTTCGGCCGCCTGCGCGGGGGCCACCGTGTGGCGGCCGCCGACCGGACCGTGTCCACGGCCGCCTGAGCCGCCCGCCGCTACCTGACCTCTACCTCACTTTCCAAGGATGACCATGATGCTGACTCCCCGTGCCCTCGGTGGCGCCGCCGCCGTTGCCGCTGCCGCCCTGCTGCTTGCCGGCTGCACCGACAACTCCGCCACCGCCACCGCCGACGGCGCCGTCCAGGTCAGCAGCACCGCGGATGCCTGCACCCTGTCCACCACCACCGCGCCGGGCGGCACCGTGAAGTTCCAGGTCAGGAACGAGGGCACGGAGGTCACCGAGTTCTACCTGCTGGCCGGGGACGGGCTGCGCATCCTCGGTGAGGTCGAGAACATCGGCCCGGGCCTGAGCCGGGACCTGGTGGTCATGGCGCCCGAGGGCAGGTACGTCACCGCCTGCAAGCCGGGCATGAGCGGTGACGGCATCCGCGCCGCCTTCACCGTGACCGCGGCCCCGGCCGGGCAGGATGTCTCCGCCGACCGCGCCGCGCTGCAGCGGACGGCCGTGAAGCAGTACGCCGCCTACGTCAAGGAGCAGTCCGAGCAGCTGCTGGCCGGAACCAGGCAGTTCGCCCAAGCCTTCGCCGCCGGTGACGAGGCCAGGGCCAAGGCGCTCTACGCCCCGGTCCGCATGCACTGGGAGCGGATCGAACCGGTGGCCGAGTCCTTCGGCGACCTGGATCCGATCCTGGACGCCCGCGAGGCCGACCTCGCGGAAGGCCAGCAGTGGACCGGCTGGCACCGCGCCGAGAAGGACCTCTGGCGGCCGGCGTCCGGCTACACCCCGCTGACCGGCGCCGAACGCCGGAAGCTGGCGGAGAAGCTGGTTGCCGATACCCAGGAACTGCACGGCCGCACCCAGGACCTGGAGTTCACCCCGGACAAGCTGGCCAACGGGGCCAAGGAGCTGCTGGACGAGGTGGCCACCGGTAAGGTCACCGGCGAGGAGGAGGCCTTCTCGCACACCGACCTGTGGGACTTCCAGGCCAACGTCGACGGCGCCCGGATCGCCTACGAGGACCTGAAGCCGCTGCTGGCCGGCAGCGGGGACGAGCTGGATGCCTCGCTGGAGAAGAATTTCGCCGCCCTGCAGAAGCTGCTTGACCAGTACCGGAAGGGCGAGGGCTTCGCCTACTACAACGAGCTGACCGGGGCCCAGGTCAAGGAGCTCGGCGCCGCCGTCGACGCGCTCAGCGAGCCGCTGTCCAAGCTCACCGCCGCGGTGGTCAAGTAATGAACGGCGCCCGGAACCGGCCGGCCGCGGATACCGCGGACGGCGGCGGCGCGCGCCGGGGCGGGTTCAGCCGCCGCTCCC
>NZ_JBHTML010000254.1:0-4472 GCF_042679445.1 Arthrobacter sp. GCM10027362 | reverse complement strand
AATGCACGAAGGCAAGGTCCTGCGCTCGGTGGTGGAGCTGTAATGGCCGCCACAATCGAGAAAGTCGTCACCTCCGGCACGTTCTCCCTCGACGGGGGCACCTGGGACGTGGACAACAACGTCTGGATCGTCGGCGACGAGTCCGAGGTCTTCGTGATCGACCCGGCGCACGACCCGGCCGCGATTGCCGAAAAGGTCGGCGGCCGCAAGGTCAAGGCCATCCTGCTCACCCACGGGCACGATGACCACATCCGCTATGCCGGCAAGTTCCGCGAGCTGACCGGCGCGCCGGTGTACCTGCACCCGGCCGACCGGATGCTTTGGGACGCCGTCTTCCCGGACAGCGCGCCGGACGCGGAAATCGCCGACGGCGACACCTTCGAGATCGCCGGCACTGAGCTGAAGGCGCTGCACACCCCGGGGCACTCCCCCGGTTCGACGGTGTTCTACGCCCCCGAGCTGGGCACGGTGTTCTCCGGCGACACGCTGTTCAACGGCGGGCCGGGGGCGACCGGCCGCTCCTACAGCGACTTCGGCACGATCATCGAGTCCATCAAGGACCGCCTGCTGACCCTGCCGGCGGACACCACGGTGAACACCGGCCACGGCGACTCGACCACCGTCGGGGCCGAGGCGCCGCACCTGGACGAATGGATCGCCCGCGGCCACTGAGGCGGTGCTCCCCGATAGCGCCCTTCCCACCCGGGAAGGGCGCTATCGGTTTGCCCGGCCGCAGGGACGCCGGCACAGGGTGCCTCCCTACGGCTTGACGAACCCGCCGGCTGCCACCCGTGAAAGCAGTTCGGTAAGCAGGTCCACGCCGGCGAGCATGTCCTCGTCGCGGGTCAGTTCCTTCTCGTTGTGGCTGATGCCCTCGACGCTGGGCACAAAGAGCATGATCGTGGGCACCTTGTCCTTGAGGTTGGTCGAGTCGTGCCCGGCCAGGGTGCGCACGGTGCCGTGCGGCAGGCCCAATTCTTCGGCACACCCGGCGGCCAGCCGCATGCCCGCCGCGTCGTAGGCCTTGGCCGCCCAGATGTGCTCGGCGCCGCGCTCGATCCGCACATTGGCGCGCTGCTCGATGGCCCTGGCGCGGCGGTGCAGTTCAGCGTCCGCCGCGGCGAGGACGTCCGCGTCCGTGCTGCGCAGGTCCACCAGCAGGTTCACGCGGCTGGCCACCACCACCGGCGAATTCGGGAACACGTTGAACTCGCCGCAGGACGTGATGACGGCGTGCTCATCGGTGCTGAATTCGTCGGCGATCCCGCGGGCGGCGACCACCAGCAGCGAGGCGCCCAGCAGCGCATCCTGCCGGTCGGCGATGACGGTGGCGCCGGTGTGCGCCTGCTCGCCGTGGACCACGAACTCGTATTTGTTGGCACCCCAGGTCGATTCCACCAGGCCGATGGTCAATCCGTGGTCTTCGAGCGAACGGCCCTGCTCAATGTGGATTTCCAGGTACGCGGCCACGTCCAGCGAGAAGTCACCGATGGTCCCGATCGCTTCCAAGGCCTCGCGCACGGTGACGCCGTGCGGGTCGGTGGTGGCCAGTGCCTGCTCCGCGGGCAGCTTGCCGGTAAAGACGGAGCTGCCCATCATCGAGGGCTTGAAGCGGCAGCCTTCCTCGTTGAACCAATTGACCACGGCGACGTTGAACTTCGCGGATTCCCCGGCCGAGGCGAGCCGTTCCGTCAGGCGGATGGCGGCATGGGCCCCGGCGAGCACGCCGTAGGCACCGTCGAACCGGCCGCCGAGCGGCTGCGAGTCCAGGTGCGAGCCGACCGCAATGTACGGCGCCCCGGGAGCCAGCTCGAGCAGCGCGAACTGGTTGCCGACGGCGTCGTAGCGGACCTTGAAGCCGTGGCCCTCGACGAGGCCGCGGAACCAGTTGCGGGTCTGCCCGTCCGCAATCGTGGCGGCCTGCCGGTCCACGCCTCCGCCGGCGGTAGCGCCGAAGCTGCTCATGGAGCGGAAATCGGCCAGGAACGCGGCACGTTCGGCGGCGGCGTCGGGCCGGCGTCCGGCTTCCCGTGCTGTATTGGAGGTGGCGGCGGTGTTGGTCATGCGTGTGCTCCTGTCAGATGGCCGGTGCGGCTGCCGGCGGTGCCGAGCCGGTTGTAGGTGAAGCGGCCACCGACAATGGTCGCGAGCACTTCAAGGGCGCAGATGTCCCCGGCCTCGAGCGGGGATCCGGAGAGGACCGCGAAGTCGGCGAGCTTGCCGGCGCGCAGGGTGCCTTTCTCCGCAGCGGTGCCGGTGGCGGCGGCGGCCCATTCGGTGTAGCTGCGCAGCGCCTCCTCCGGGGTCAGGCCCTCCTCGGCGCCGCCGAGCACCAGTCCGCCTTCGGTGCGCCGGTCCACGCTGGACTGCATGGCGCGGCGGACGTTGTTGTCCGCCACGGGCAGGTCGGAGGAGCCGGCCGGGAGCACCCCGGCATCCACCAGCGAGCGCCCGCGGTAGAGCCAGCCCTCACGGCCGGGGCCGACCAGCGCGGCGAATTGGTCGCCCAGGGGGCCGATGAACGCGGCCTGCGGCGTCACCGCGATCCCCGCAGCGGCAACGGCTGCCACCTGGTCGGGGCGGGCAATGCCGAAATGTTCGATCCGGTTGGGCAGGGCGTTGCGCCCGTAGCGGTCCTGGCAGGAGGTGATGATCTCGACGGCCAGGTCGATGGCGGCGTCGCCGATGGCATGCAAGGCGACCGGCCAGCCGGCCCGGTAGGCGGCGTCGACGCGATCCTTGTAGGCCTCGGGGGGAATCGAGCAGGTAGCCGGTGTTGTGCCGGTGTCCGCAGTAGTCCTCGGTGACCGCCGCGGTGGCCCCGAGCAGGGAACCGTCCATGAAGACCTTGACCGGCCCGAGCGAGACCCACTCATTGCCGAACCCGGCAACTGCCCCAAGGTCCAGGCCCCGGCCGGTGCCCGTGCCGTGCATGTCCCGGGCGTTGGCTTCCAGCGGACGCAGCGCATCCAGGGCCGGCATCAGCTGGGCGCGGGCGTGCAGCTTCCCGGCCCGGTGCGCGGCCAGGTAGGCCTGCACCTCTATCGGGCTGTGCCCGATCCAGCCGCCGCCGATCCCGGCCTCGGTGAAGCTGGTGATGCCTTCGGCGGCGTACCGCAAGGTTGCCGCCTCCAGCGCCTCCACGATCCGCTCCACCGGGTACGGCAGCAGCAGGTTCTGGATCAGGGCCTGGGCGGATTCCTCCACGACCCCGGTCGGGTACCCGTCCGGTCCGCGCAGCACCGCGCCGCCCGTTGGGCTGGTGAAGCCTGCCTCGAACACCCCGGCCAGCCGCAGCGTGGCGGTATTGGTAATGGACAGGTGCCCGGAAACGTGCCGCAGGTAAAGCGGGCGGTCCCCGGTGATCTCGTCCAACCGGCTGATGTCCGGGAATGCCCCGCCGTGGTGCTTGTGGTTGAAGCCGGTGCCGTTGACCCACGCACCCGGCGCTCCGCCGGGCATTCCCTCCAGCCGGCACACCTCCGCCTGGAGCAGCGCATAGAGTTCCTCCAGTCCCCGGGCCGGTTCCAGGTCCACGGCGGACAGGCCCAGCCCCCACCAGGTGGTGTGGCAGTGCGCGTCGATGAACCCGGGCACCACGGTGGCCCCGCCGAGGGAGACCTCACGGGCGGCCGTGCAGCCGGCGAGCTCCCCGTCGAAACCGGCGATCCGTCCGTGCAGCACGCCGACGCTGTGCGCGCGGGGCCGTCCCGGCTCCAGGGTGAGGATATTGGCGTCGCGAAGAATCAGGTCCAGCTCCATCAGGCGGTCCCCTCCCGGGCCGCGGCCAGCGCAGCCGGCCGGCCTTCGCCGTGCCCCGTCTCCTGCAGGCCGTCGTTGGCCGTGCCGGGCGGCATGGTTTCCGGATCGGTGAACAGGTGCAGCAGGGCCGGCCGCCCGCTGGCCAGCGCCCGCTCCAGCGCCGGGGCAAAGTCCGTGGTGGTTTCGACGCGCTCGCCGTGTCCGCCGAAGGTGCGCATCCAGCCGGCGAAGTCCGGATTGACCATCGCCGTCCCGGAGGGACGCCCCGGATAGTGCGCGCGCTGGTGCTGCACGATGGTGCCGTAGATTCCGTTGTCCACCACGAGGACCAGCGGGCTGGCCCCGTGCGCGGCAGCTGTAGCCAGTTCCTGGGCGTTCATCAGGAAGTCCCCGTCGCCGCAGACCGCCACCACCTGCCGGTCCGGGTGCACCAGCGCGGCGGCCACGGCAGCCGGCACGGACAGGCCCATGGCACCGTTACGCGGCCCTACCAGCGTCCCCGGCCCGGCATGGGTGAGGTAGCGGTGGCCCCACAGGGTCGCGTTGCCGGCCCCGTAGGTGACGATCCGGTCTGCCGGGAGCACCCGTTCGAGGACGCCGAAGGCCTCGCCCAGGTCGACGCCGCGGGCGGCGGAACCGGGCCCGTAGTCCGGCCGGGCGGTCGCATAGCGCCGCTGGTCGGCGGCGAGTGCGTCCATCCATGCCGGACC
>NZ_JBHTML010000253.1:0-4548 GCF_042679445.1 Arthrobacter sp. GCM10027362 | reverse complement strand
CGGATGGTGAGCGCGCCGCGCAGCCGGTCCCCCGAGCACTGCCCGGTCAGCACCGTCACCGCCGCCGCCGAGGCAGCCTTGGACTGAGCCGCGTGCGCCCCGACCTCGCCCAGCGGCGCCTGGCGGTGCAGCGATGCCTGCCACAGCTGCAGGGTCACCACGCGCGTGGCAGCCTCGTCCAGCCGCTTTTCGGACAGCGACCCGTCCTTGACCGCTGCCACTATCGCCGCGTGCGCGGCGTACGGATCCGCCGGCATCAGCAGCAGGTCCGCCCCGGCCTCAAGCGCCATCGGCGCGGCCTGCCCGCCGGGATACGTGGACTCGATGGCTCCCATGTTCAGCGCGTCCGTGATGGCCACGCCCTCGAAGCCCAGCCCGCGCAGCGCCTTGTAGCTGGCGGCGGAGAGCGAGGACGGCATGCCCGGATCCAGGGCCTCCACAGCGATGTGGCCCATCATCACCACCGGGGCCCCGGAGCCGACCGCGTCCCGGAACGGCGCCCAGTCCCGCTTCTGCAGCTGGGACACGGAGGCCTTCTGCACCGGCAGCGCCAGATGCGAGTCGGTGGTTACGGAGCCGTGGCCGGGGAAGTGCTTGACGCTCGGCAACACGCCGGCGGCCTCGAAACCGGCCAGCAGCGGCGCCAACTGCGGTCCGGCCACCGCCGGGCTGCCGCCCAGCGACCGTGCTCCGATGGTCGGGTCCTGCTCCCCAACGGTCAGGTCTGCGCTGGGCGCGTGGTCCATGGTGAAGCCCAACGCGGACAGCTCGGTGGCCAGCGCCTGCATGGATTCCCGGGAAACCTCGGCGCTGCCAGCAGCACCATAGGTCATCGGCGACGGCCATTCGGTCAGCGGCGCGCCCAGCCGGGCCACCAGTCCGCCCTCCTGGTCCACCGAGATGATGCCGGGCCAGTCCCGGCCCTTCGAGAGGGCCTGCTGCAGGGATGCGTTGACGCTCTTCATGGCCTTCGGATCCACCGCGCCGTCGGCGCCGGTGGGGACGTTGTCCCCCATGATGATGCTGCCGCCCAGGTGCAGGTCCTTGATGGCCTGCACCTGCGGCGCCGGGTCCGTGCCGGCGTAGAAGGCGACCATCACCTGGCCGGCCTTCTCGGCCAGCGGCATGTGCGCGACCGCCGCCGCGGCTTCGTCGTAATTCTGCCGGGACGGACCCCAGGACAACGCCTGCTCCTGCTGCCTTGCCTCCTGCTGTGCAGCCGCCGACGGCGGCGTGCCGGTTCCCGGCACGGAGGCCGGAGGACCGGGCATACAGGAAGACAGCAACACGGCGGCCGAGATGGCCAGGACGGACAGTGTCGCACGCCATGGCCGCGGACCAGAAAAACTCACGCCTTCGAAGGTACCACTGGATTAGAATCGATCTGGGCTCCCAAACCCCGTCCAGCCCTGCCATGCATCCCCAGGAGCCGTCAGTGAACATCGATTTCGCCTCGTCGGCCCGCTCTACCCTGGGTGTCGAATGGGAGTTGGCCCTGGTGGACCGCAGGACCGGTGACCTGGTCTCCGTGGCCCCGAACGTCCTTCAGGACCTGAAGAGCAATCATCCCGAACTCAAGGACGACGACGAGCACCCGCATGTGAAGCAGGAGCTGCTGCTGAACACCGTGGAGCTGGTCACCGGGATCTGCTCCACCGTGGAGCAGGCCAAGGACGAGTTGGCCGCAGGGCTGGAATCGGTCCGCGCCGTGACCGATCCGATGGGCGTGGAGCTGTTCTGCGCCGGCAGCCACCCCTTCGCCGCGCCGCGCTCCCAGCCGGTGACGGACAAGGAACGCTATGCCAAACTCATCGACCGCACCCAGTGGTGGGGCCAGCAGATGGTCATCTACGGGGTGCATGTGCATGTGGGCCTGGACCACCGTGACAAGGCTTTGCCGGTGCTGGACGGGTTGATCAACTATTTCCCGCACTTCCAGGCACTCTCCGCGTCTTCGCCGTACTGGGGCGGGGAGGACACCGGCTATGCCTCGCAGCGTGCGTTGATGTTCCAGCAGCTGCCCACCGCCGGGCTGCCGTTCCAGTTCCCGTCCTGGGCGGCCTATGAAGACTATGTGCAGGACATGCTGACCACCGGCGTGATCGACGTCGTCAGCGAGATCCGCTGGGATGTCCGCCCGGTGGGGCGCCTGGGCACCATCGAAATGCGCATCTGCGACGGCCTCGCCACGCTGGAGGAAGTCGGGGCGATCGCCGCGCTGACCCAGTGCCTGGTGGAGGAATTCTCCACCGGCCTGGACGAGGGCTGGGCCATCCCCACCATGCCGCCGTGGCATGTGCAGGAGAACAAATGGCGCGCGGCCCGCTACGGCCTGGACGCGATTGTGATCCTGGACGCCGCCGGCAGGGAAATGCCGGTCACCGACCACCTGCGCCAACATGTGCTCAACCGGCTGGAACCGGTGGCGAAGCGGTTGGGCTGCAGCAAGGAACTGGCCGACATCGAGGGCATCATCCAGCGCGGGGCCGGGTACCAGCGCCAGCGCCGGATTGCCGCCGAGAACGACGACGACCTGCGCGCCGTCGTCCTGGACGGAATCCAGCTGCTGCGCAGCGGGTACTGAGCCCTAGGAAAACGGGTACTGAGCCCTAGGAAAAAGTGGCCGGTAGATATTGTTCTCCTGGCGAAAGAATGCCATGGCCCGATCCTCACTACGGGCCTGCATGCTTCCGGACAGTCTGTCCGGCGATCATCCAGGGGCGTTCGGCCGGCGGGAGCGCCTTTCCGGCCGCAGTCGTTGACCAGATTCCGCCAAGGGACAGCATTTATTGACCAGATTCCGCCAGGAGGCGGCATCTACTAACCAGTTTTTCAGGAGGGGGCGGTCAGAGGTGGACGCTGGTGACCGGCATGGAGGAGTCCGGGGCGAACGCGATCCCGCTCGGTTCGGCACCGGCCATGACCACCTGCGCGCCAAGGGCCGCGACCATGGCGCCGTTGTCGGTGCACAGGCTGATCGGCGGCACTCGCAGGCTGATCCCGTGCGCCGCGCAGCGTTCCCCGGTGAGCGCGCGCAGCCGCGAGTTCGCCGCCACCCCGCCGCCGAGCAGCAGGTTCGTGATGCCGTGCTCGGTGCAGGCCAGCATCGCCTTGGCGGTGATCACATCCGCCACCGCTTCCTGGAAGGAGGCGGCGATGTCCGCCACCGGAATGTCTGCGGCGGCGGCCTCGTACTGTTCCACGCAGCGGGCCACCGCGGTCTTCAGCCCGGAGAAGGACCAGTCGTAGCGGTGCGGCCCGGGCGCTTCCGCGGTGCCCATGTATTTGGGCTGGCTGAGCCCGCGCGGAAAGCGGATGGCCCTGGGATTGCCCTCGCGGGATATCTTGTCGATCGCCGGCCCGCCGGGATAGCCCAGCCCGAGGATCCTGGCCACCTTGTCGTAGGCCTCGCCGGCGGCGTCGTCGATGGTGGAGCCGAGCAGTTCAACGTCGTCGGTGATGGATTTCACCCGCAGGATCTCGGTGTGCCCGCCGGAGACCAGCAGCGCGCCGAGGTTCTCCGGCAGCTCGCCGCCGTCAAGCAGCCCGACGCCGACGTGGGCGACCAGGTGGTTGATCGCGTACAGCGGCTTGCCGGTGGCCACGGCGAGCGCCTTGGCCGCGCACACGCCGACCATGAGCGCCCCGGCCAGTCCCGGCCCGGAGGTCACCGCCAGGGCGTCCACCTCGTCCAAGGTGACGCCGGCCTCGTCCAAGGCCTGGCGCAGGGTGGGGATCATGGCGTCCAGGTGTGCGCGCGAGGCGATTTCGGGGATCACGCCGCCGAAGCGCACGTGCTCGTCCATCGAGGAGGACACGGTGTTGGCCAGCAGCACGTCCCCGCGGACGATGCCGACGCCGGTCTCGTCGCAGGAGGTCTCGATGCCCAGCACCAGCGGCTGCTCGCGGTTCACTGTGTCTCCTCCGTAGTTGCTTGGGTGGCCCCGGCGCGCTGTCCGGGAACTCCGGTCCAGTTGGCCAGCACCAGCTGCATGATCAGCGCATCCGCCCCGTCGCGGTAGTACCGCGGCCGGATGTGGATTTGCTCGAAGCCGAACCAGCGGTACAGCCGCTGCGCCCGCGGGTTGTCCGCCCGCACCTCCAGCAGCACGTCCCGGGCACCGAACGCGCGGGCCTGGTCGATCAGCGTGGCCAGCAGCGCCGTGCCGATCCCCTGCCCCTCGCGTTCGGGCACGACGGCGAGGGTCTGCACGTCGGCGATCGGCGGAATGCACATGACGCCGGCGTACCCGATCACCGTGCCGAGCGCATCGACGGCCACATAGTACGTGCGGGTGTCCGGCTGGGACAGCTCGTCGTAGAACATGTAGGTGGGCCAGGCGTCCGCCGGGAACAGGGCCTTCTCCAGGGCATCGACGGCGGGAACGTCCGCCTCGGTCATCGGCCGGATGCCGCCGACGGCAGCGGCGCTCACAGCGCGCGCTTCCGCGGGCCGGGCACCTTCGCGTCGGATTCGCGCAGGTACAGCGGTGCGGTGCCCAGCAGCGGCAGTCCGTGCGCGAGCCGGGCGGCGGCGGTGCGGCCGAG
>NZ_JBHTML010000252.1:0-4553 GCF_042679445.1 Arthrobacter sp. GCM10027362 | reverse complement strand
GGCCCGCCCGGCTGACCGCAGCCGGCCAGCAGCAGGGCCAGCCCGGCCGCTGCGGCGGCAGCCCTCAGGGACACCCGTTGCCAGCGCTGCCTGTGCGTCATGGTCATCCATCCGTTCGATTGTCCACGGCCGCCGCCAGCACCGCATCCACCGACTCGAGCAGCCGGGCGCGCAGCACCTGGGCCTCGGCGGCGAAGGCCCGCTGGGCCGCAACGTAGCGCGCCCGGCCCGCGGCCGTCTCGATTTCGATCGGCTCGTAGCCGAAGCCGGACAGGTCGTAGGGCGAGGCCTGCATGTCCATCGCCCGGATCCGCCACGCCAGCACGAAGCAGTCCAGCACCAGTTCGCCCGGCAAGGCCGGGGTGAGCTTGTAGGCCCACTTGTACAGGTCCATGTTGGCATGCAGGCAGCCGGGCTGTTCCAGCAGGCGCTGGTTCTCCCGCGTGGGCTGCAGGGTGTTCAGCGGCACCGCCTGCGGGGCATAGAAGCGGAACGCATCGAAGTGCGAGCAGCCGATCCGGCTGGACTCCACCACCGCATCCGTTCCCTCGGCGCCCAGCCGCAGCTCCAGGTACTCGTGGCGGACCCCGTTGTCCTCGGACTTGTAGGCCATCGCCCATTCGTGCAGCCCGAAGCAGGAAAACCGCGCCGGCCGGGCGGCGGTGCCGGCCAGGATGATCCGCACGAAGTCGACCGTGGCGGCCCGGTCGGCCAGGAAACGCGCGGCATCGAAGGTGGCCGCCGCGTCGGCGGCCAGTCCGGCGGCCCGCAGTTCCCCGTCCGTCAGGGCGCGGTAGTACTTCCAGCCGGTCCGCAGCCGCGCCGCGGGGCCGGCGAGCACGACGCCGGGGCCCGGGTGCCAACGCAGCAGCTGGCCGGGCTTGTGGTTGTAGTAGGTGAACAGGAAGTCCTCGACCGGGTGCCTGCGCCCGGCCGAGCGCCGCTGCAGATACGGCCCGGTGAAGCGCTCGGCCCGCTGCCGGTGCGCCTCGGCGCGGGCCTGCCACCGGCGCTCGGGCAGGATATCCGGGTGGACGGACGGGGACTGGCGCATGCCCCCATTATCGCAGGGCGGCGCGTTTTGCTGTACGGAAATGCGTATTATGCACCGTCCCGATGGTCAATGGTTGCATGCCGCGCGAGGATTAGCAGATCTGCTCAGCCGTCCGCTCGTTTCCGCCCTGACCTGCCTGAATATCTTCTGTGAGGTTCCCGGATGGAGTATTTTTGGCTCAGACTAGGTCTGCGGGATGAGGCCGAGTTGGTCTGGGTCTGACAAAGATGAAAGGCGCCTCCTTCTCATGACAACGCAAGGCATAGGCTTTGTGCGCAGGCAGCGGGTGCGCGCCGCCGCGGCACTGGTCCTCGGAGTCTCACTGATGATCTCGTCCGGGGCGGCCAATGCCGCTCCCACGGAGGACGATGAGCCCTCCAAAACGGCCGTCCCGGCAGACATCCGGAAGATGCCCGGGTTGCACGAGGACGGCCGCTACATTGTCATGATGGCCGCGGCCCCGCTGGCCGCATACGGCGGCGGGGTGGCCGGCTTGCCGGCCACCAAGCCCGCCGAGGGCCAGCGGTTGGACGCCGAGAGCCCCCAGGCCCGCAAGTACCGGCAGTACCTCGAACGGGAGCAGGAGCGGGTGGCCGCGTCCGAGGGCGTGACCATCCGCGCCAGCTTTACCACGGCCGTGAACGGCTTCGTGGCGGACCTCACCGGGCTGCAGGCGGCCGCCCTGGCCAAGTCGGCGGGCGTCGCGGTGGTGGCCAGGGACGAGAAATTCCAGCCGGACTACTCGAGCACGGAGTACCTGCAGCTGCCCGGGGCCGGAGGGGTCTGGGAGCAGCAGTTCGGATCGGCCCGGAACGCCGGTGCCGGCACGGTGGTCGGCGTCCTGGACACCGGCTACACGCCGGACAACCCGTTCTTCGCCGGCGAGGAGGTCAAGCCGCTCAAGGGCAAGCAGCAGCCCAAGGTGGGCGAGCCCTACCTGGCCGCGGACGGCAAGATCACCATGCTGAAGGCGGACGGCACCACCTTCAAGGGGGAGTGCCAGGCCGGCGAAGCCGGCTCCGGCTTCAGGGGCACCGAGTGCAACAGCAAGGTGCTCGGCGCCCGTTACTATGCCGAGGAATTCCTCCGGGACCCGCGCACCGGCGGCAAGGGCGAGAACGAGACGATTTCCCCGCTGGATGCCCAGGGCCACGGCACGCATACGGCCAGCACCGCGGCGGGCAACTTCGGGGTGAGGACCTCGGTGGCCGGCCGCGATTTCGGCACCGGCTCCGGGGTGGCCCCGGCGGCCAAGATCGCCGTCTACAAGATCTGCTGGACCGCCGCCAATCCCGCCGCCAGCGGCTGCTACAGCTCCGCCGCCGTCGCCGCCATCGACCAGGCCTACCGGGACGGGGTGGACGTACTGAACTATTCCATTTCCGGAAACAACACCTCCGTCAGCGACCCGGTCTCGATGGCCTTCCTCTGGGCCTCGCTGTCAGGCGTCTTCGTGTCCGCCTCGGCCGGCAACTCGGGCCCCGGCGAGGCCACGGTCAACCACAGCGCCCCGTGGATCACCACGGTGGGCGCCAGCACGTTCTCCAACGAGCTGCAGGGCACCGTGGAACTTTCCGACGGCACCAAGTACCGCGGCGCCTCCATCATGAACAAGAACGTCCCGATGACCCGCATCCTGCTCGGGCGCGACGCGCCGGTGGCCGACGACGGCAACCCGGCCACGGACGAGGCCGCCGATGCCCGGCTCTGCATCCGCCTGGACGCGGCCAAGGTCAAGGGCAGGATAGTGGTCTGCGAACGCGGCGTGAACCCCCGCGCGGAGAAGTCGGTGACCGTGAAGAAAGCCGGCGGTGTGGGCATGGTGCTGGTGAATATGACGCCGAACACGCTGGACCTGGACCTGCACGCGGTGCCCACGGTGCACATCAACGACCCGGGCATCGTGGACAAGGTCGCGGCCGATCCGAAGCTGACCGCCGCGCTGGTGGACCATGACACCACCGGCTTACCGGAGAGCCCCATCCCCCAGATGGCCGCCTTCTCCGGACGGGGTCCGTCCAACGCGGTGGGGTCGGACCTGCTCAAGCCGGACCTGGCGGCCCCGGGCGTGGGCGTGCTGGCCGGGGTGTCCCCGCTCAACGGCGGGCAGCGGTTCGGCTTCCTCTCCGGCACCTCCATGGCGGCACCCCAGGTATCGGGCCTGGGCGCCCTGCTCCTGGCCAGGAACCCGGACTGGTCGGCGGCGATGGTCAAATCCGCGCTGATGACCACGGCCGCGGACGTGGTGACCGAGGACGGCTCGGTCAACCATGACAAGTTCGCCACCGGCGCCGGCGAGGTGAACCCGCGGCGGATGGCCAGCCCCGGGCTGGTGTACGATGCCGGCGCCAGGGAGTGGGGCGGCTTCCTGCAGGGAGCCGGGATCAACCTGGGCCTGGACCCGAAGGGCAACATTGAACCGCGGAACGCGAATGTCCCCTCGTTTGCCCTGGGATCGCTGGTCGGCGAGGTGACCGTCAAACGGACCGTCACCGCGCTTGAGGGCGGGCGCTACACCGTCTCCGCGAAGGTCCCCGGGATCGGGGTCAAGGTGGAGCCGTCAGTGCTGAGGCTGGGCAAGGGCGACAAGGCGACCTACACCGTCACGTTCAGGAATGCCGGTGCCGCGTTCGGCAAATTCGCCATGGGGGAGCTGACCTGGTCCGGTGCCGGCAACACCGTCACTTCGCCGGTGGCGGTCCGCCCAATGCTCGTGCGGGCCCCGGAGAGCGTGTCCGTGGAGTCCGCCGCGGGCAAGGGGGAAGCGGCCATCGAGGTGGAGTCGGGCACCAATGACCCGGTGGACCTCAGCGTGGCGGGCATGGCCAAGGCGGACGCGCTGACCGGCGAACGCACCGCGGATCCCGGAAACATCACCACGGCCAGCGCCCTGGTGGCGCAGCTGGTGGTCCCCGAGGGGACCGCGCTGGCCAGGATGGCCATTGACTCGGCGAGCGAGGGCGCGGACTGGGATCTGTACGTCATGACGCCGTCGGGCCAGCAACTCCAATCGGTCAACGCCGGCTCCAAGGAGCAGCTGCTGATCCCTGCTCCTGCCGCGGGCACCTATCAGGTGGTCGCCCACCTGTACGGAACCGAGGAGGCGGCCGGCCGGGCCGGCGCAACGCTGCATGCCGTGGCTGTTGACGGGGACGCGGGCAATTTGCAGGTGGATCCGGACCCGCTGGAACTGGCCAACGGCGAGACCGGCGAGGTCCACGCCCGCTGGAGCGGCCTGGAGAGCGGAAGCTGGACCGGCGTGGTCCAATTCGGTGACAGCGCGGGCACTGCCCTGACGGTCAATATCCCCTGAGATGGGGCGCTCCCGCAGTGTCGGCTTCGCCGCCACGGCGGGTCCCTCGCGCCCCGCTCTGCTAGTCGCCGGCGACTGCCCGCTGGGCGGCGCCGATCAGCTGTTGCATGGAGGCGTTGAGGGCCCGCAGGCCCGCGCGGTCCAGGCCCAGCCGCTCCAGCATGGCGCCCGGCACCGCCAGCGCCT
>NZ_JBHTML010000251.1:0-4569 GCF_042679445.1 Arthrobacter sp. GCM10027362 | reverse complement strand
CCGTTCGGCCGTGCGCCGCGGTGCCGCCTCGGCCGAATGGCGCGGCGCGAAGCCCGAGCCGCGCCGCGCCGGCGCCGGCAAAACGGTGACCCAGATGCACTACGCCCGGGCCGGCCTGGTCACCGAGGAAATGAAGTTCGTTGCCCTGCGGGAGAACTGCGACGTCGAGCTGGTCCGGTCCGAGCTGGCCGCAGGCCGGGCAATCATCCCGGCCAACATCAACCACCCCGAGTCCGAACCGATGATCATCGGCAAGGCCTTCCTGGTCAAGATCAACGCCAACATCGGCAACTCCGCGGTCACCAGTTCCATTGCCGAAGAGGTGGACAAGCTGCAGTGGGCCACCCGGTGGGGCGCCGACACCGTGATGGACCTGTCCACCGGCGATGACATCCACACCACGCGCGAGTGGATCATCCGCAATTCCCCCGTCCCGATCGGCACCGTGCCCATCTACCAGGCGCTGGAGAAGGTCAACGGCCAGGCCAACGAGCTGACGTGGGAAATTTACCGGGACACCGTGATCGAGCAGTGCGAGCAGGGCGTGGACTACATGACCGTCCACGCCGGGGTACTGCTGCGCTATGTGCCGCTGACCGCCAACCGCGTCACCGGCATCGTCTCAAGGGGCGGGTCCATCATGGCCGGCTGGTGCCTGGCCCACCACCGGGAGAACTTCCTCTACACCCACTTCGACGAGCTCTGCGAGATCTTTGCCAGGTACGACGTCGCGTTCTCGCTCGGCGACGGGCTGCGGCCGGGCTCGACGGCGGACGCCAACGACGCCGCACAGTTCGCCGAGCTGGACACCCTGGCCGAGCTGACCAAGCGGGCATGGCGGCACGATGTCCAGGTCATGGTCGAAGGCCCCGGGCACATTCCGTTCCATCTGGTGCGCGAGAACGTGGAACGCCAGCAGGAGCTCTGCGACGGCGCCCCGTTCTACACCCTCGGCCCGCTGGTGACCGACGTGGCCCCCGGCTATGACCACATTACCTCGGCCATCGGCGCCACCGAGATCGCCCGCTACGGCACGGCAATGCTGTGCTACGTCACCCCCAAGGAGCACCTCGGCCTGCCCAACCGGGATGACGTGAAGACCGGCGTGATCACCTACAAGATCGCCGCGCACGCCGCGGACCTGGCCAAGGGCCACCCGGGCGCGCATGAACGGGACGATGCGCTGTCCAAGGCCCGCTTCGAATTCCGCTGGCGGGACCAGTTCGCCCTGTCCCTGGACCCGGAGACGGCCGAGGCCTTCCACGATGAGACGCTGCCGGCGGAGCCGGCGAAGACGGCGCACTTCTGCTCGATGTGCGGGCCGAAGTTCTGCTCCATGCGCATCTCCCAGGACATCCGTGACCAGTTCGGCGGAGCTCTTGGGCAGGACCTTGGACAAGACAGGGAGCAGGAGGTTATCGCCGGGATGAACGCCAAGTCCGCCGAATTCCTGGCCTCCGGCGGCAAGGTCTACCTCCCCGAGCCCGCAGTCCCCCGCACGTAGGTAGATGCCGCCGAGCCGCCGGTTATAGCGGCGGCAGGGCGGCCCGCAGCCTGCGGGCCGCCTCGGCGGGATCCTCGGCTTCGGTGATGGCGCGGACGACGACGATCCGTCCGGCGCCGGCATCGGCCACCTGGTCCACGTTGGACAGATCGATGCCCCCGATGGCGAACCACGGCCGGGTGCCGCCGGCCGCCCGTACCTGTTCGGCCGCCTCCTTGATGAGCTGAAGTCCGACGGCGGGGCGACCGGGCTTGGTCGGCGTGGCCCAGACCGGGCCGACGCAGAAGTAATCCAGCCCCGGCTCAGCCACCGCCGCGGCGACCTGCTCCGGGCTGTGCGTGGACATCCCGATGCCCGTGTCCGGGCCCACCAGCGAGCGCGCGGCGGCCAGCGGCAGGTCATTCTGCCCGATGTGGAAGACCGGGGCGCCGGCGAGCAGGGCGATGTCCGCCCGGTCATTGACCGCCCACAGCCTGCCGTGGCGCTGCGCGGCCTCGGCCAGCACGGCCAGCAGTTCGAGTTCTTCGGCGGCTTCAATGCCCTTGTCCCGCAACTGAATGATGTCCACGCCGCCGGCGAAGGCGGCATCGACGAAGTCTGGGAAATCGCCCTGGCGGGTGCGGGCGTCGGTGCAGAGGTACAGCTGGGCGGATCCGATCGGCATGCCCCCAGCTTAGCGTTCGCCGCCTGCCCTGTGCTTCGCAAGCTCAGCACGGGAACCCGGGCGGCTCTCTGCCGAGGGTCCCGCCGCGGGCGAAGCGAGCGATGGGAGGCGGCTGAGCGTTGTCAGCAGGCGGCAACTGCTAAGGTGTTGTCCGACTGCGGGAGCCCTGCACGGCACGGGCTGAGAGGGCGCATGGCGCCGACCGCTTGACCTGATCCGGTTAGTACCGGCGTAGGGAAGGAACAGGAATTTTGCCTACTCATGCCGGGGCGCAGGGCCCCGAAGCCGATGTCGCCGTGGTTGGTGCCGGCATTGTCGGGCTGGGGATCGCCTGGGAGGCGGCCCGCTCCGGGCGGACCGTCGTCGTGGTCGATCCCGAGCCGGCCGGCGGGGCCACCTTCGCCGCCGCGGGCATGCTGGCGCCGGTCAGCGAGCTGCACTACCAGGAAGAAGAGCTGCTCGAACTCACCCTCGCTTCGGCCCGGTTGTACCCGGAGTTCGTCAAACCCCTCGCAGGTCCCACCGGCTACCGGTCCACCCGCACGCTGGTGGTCGGCGCCGACGCCGCGGACCGGCAGGCCCTGGCCGACCTGCGGCAGCTGCAGCTGCAGCACGGCCTGTCCGTGCAGCCGCTCGGCGTCCGCCAGGTACGTGCCGAGGAACCCATGCTCGGCCCGCAGCTGTCCTGCGCCTTTGGCATCGACCAGGACCACCAGGTGGATCCGCGCGTCCTGGCTGCCGCCCTGCAGGCAGCCCTGGCCGCCCATGCCGGCGGCCAGGGCTGGCTGCTGCGCCGGCCCGCAACCGGGCTGCTGCATGCCGACCCTGCCGATACCGCATCCGCCGTTACCGGCGTCGCACTCGCCGGCGGCGGCACAGTGCGCGCCGCGGAGGTGGTCTTGGCCAACGGACTCGGGGCTGCCGAAATCGCCGGGCTGCCCGACGGGCTGCGGCTGCCCCTGCGGCCGGTCTACGGGGACATCCTGCGGCTGCGCGTGCCCGAGCAGCTGCGGCCGCTGCTGACCGCTACCGTGCGCGGCCTGGTCCGCGGCCTGCCGGTGTACCTGGTCCCGCGCGAGGACGGCACGGTGGTGCTGGGCGCGACCCAGCGCGAGGACGGCCTGGCCGCGGTGTCCGCAGGTGGTACCTACCAGCTGCTGCGGGACGCCCAGGCGCTGGTGCCCGCCGTGGCCGAACTTGAGCTCATCGAGACGACGGCGCGGGCCCGGCCCGGAACCCCGGACAATGCCCCGCTGCTCGGCCGGGTAGCCGCCCCCGGCGGCGGGGACGTTCCCGGCCTGATCGTCGCCACCGGTTTCTTCCGTCACGGCGTGCTGCTGACCCCGGTCGCGGCCCGGATCTGCCGCGAACTCATGGACGGTGACGGCGACGGTCGCTGGGACCGATTCCGACCCGACCGCTTTTCCGCCTCCGACCTCACGTCCTCCCGAAGGAGCCTGAAGTGACCAGCATCAACCTCAACGGCAGCCGGCGGCCGATCGCCGCCGGGCAGACCCTCACCGACCTGGTCTGCGAAGTAACCGGGCGTCAGCTGACCGCCGACGGGCGCCCGGCGGACGGGGCGCGGCTGGGCGTGGCCGTGGCGCGCAACGCCGAGGTGGTCCCGCGCCGGAGCTGGTCCGCCACCGTGTTGGCCGACGGCGACGATATTGAAATCATCAACGCGGTCCAGGGAGGCTGAGATGGACAACGATCCGCTGATCATCGACGGGGTGGCGCTGCAGTCCCGGCTGATTATGGGCACCGGCGGCGCCCCGAGCCTGGACGGGCTCGGCGCGGCGCTGCAGGCCTCCGGCACCGAACTGACCACCGTGGCCATGCGCCGCTACAGCCCGGCCGCCGGGGACTCGCTCTTCGCCCTGCTGCTGGAGCAGGGCATCCGGGTGCTGCCGAACACCGCCGGCTGCTTCACCGCGCGCGAGGCGGTGCTGACCGCCGAGCTGGCCCGGGAGGCATTGGAAACCGACTGGGTCAAGCTAGAGGTGATCGCCGACGAGCACACCCTGCTGCCCGACGCCGTCGAACTGGTGGACGCCACCGAGCAACTGGTGGCCCGCGGCTTCAAGGTCTTCGCCTACACCAATGACGATCCGGTGCTGGCGTTGCGGCTGGAACAGCTCGGCGCCGCGGCCGTAATGCCCCTTGGCGCGCCGATCGGCACCGGGTTGGGCATCCTGAATCCGCACAACATCGAGCTGATAGTCTCCCGCGCCGGCGTCCCGGTGGTGCTCGACGCCGGCATCGGCACCGCCTCGGACGCGGCGTTGGCGATGGAGCTGGGCTGTGATGCCGTGCTGCTGGCCACCGCGGTCACCCGCGCACAGGAGCCGGTGCGGATGGCCGCGGCGTTCCGGCACGCCGTCGTCGCCGGACGCCTCGC
>NZ_JBHTML010000250.1:0-4704 GCF_042679445.1 Arthrobacter sp. GCM10027362 | reverse complement strand
TGGCGGCGTCGCCGCACCCGGCGCGGCTGCGGCGGCTGCTGGCGGCCGAATCCGCCGGCAGCCTGGTCGCCGCCGAGTTGGAACATGCCGGTGTCCCCTGGCGCGAGGACGTCCACCGGCAGATCCTCACGCAGTACCTCGGTCCGCAGCCGCCGGACGGACAGCGTCCCCGTGAGCTCGAAAGGCTGGCCGTGCGGCTGCGTGGGGAACTGGCGAATCCGGGGCTCAACCCTGATTCGCCGCAGGAACTGCTGCGCGCCCTGCACCGGGCCGGCATCGAGGTGAAGACCACCCGTTCCTGGGAGCTGCGCGAGCACGACCATCCGGCCATCGCCACGCTGCTGCGCTACAAGAAGCTCTCCCGGCTGCATACCGCCAACGGCTGGGCCTGGCTGGATGCCTGGGTGCGCGACGGCCGGTTCCGGCCCGAATACGTGGTCGGCGGGGTGGTCACGGGGCGCTGGGCCTCGCGCGGCGGTGGTGCCCTGCAGATCCCCCGGCAGGTCCGTGCGGCGGCGCGTCCGGATCCGGGCTGGAAGTTTGTGGTGGCCGATGCGGCCCAGCTGGAACCGCGGGTGCTGGCCGCCCTGGGCCGGGACCCGGCCCTGGCCGCGGCGGCACGCGGCCGGGACCTCTACCAAAGCATTGCCGATGCGGGATTCGGCGGTGACCGGGCGCAGGCCAAGCTGGCCATGCTCGGGGCCATGTACGGGGCGACCACGGGAGAATCCGGGCGGCTGATGCCGCGCCTGGCCCGGACCTATCCGCACGCCATGGCCGTGGTGGAACGCGCCGCGCGGGCCGGCGAGGCCGGCCAGGTGGTCAGCAGCTATCTCGGGCGCAGCTGCCCGCCGCCGTCGGAACGCTGGGTGGCCGCACAGCGCAGCACGACGGCGCAGGAACAGCGGCGTGCCGAGGCGGCGGCGCGCAGCCGCGGCCGGTTCACCCGGAATTTCGTGGTCCAGGCGACGGCGGCGGAATGGGCGCTGTGCTGGCTGGCGGAATTGCGGCGGCGGCTGCGCGGCCGGGCGGCGGACGGCATCTTCATCGGGGAATTGGTTTTCTTCCTGCATGACGAGGTGATGCTGCATGTGCGCGAGGAGCATGCCGAGCTGGCGTGCCGGCTGGTCGAGGAATCCGCGGCGGCGGCCACCCGGCTGATGTTCGGGCGGCTGCCGCTGGAGTTCACCGTGTCGCCGGCCGTCGTAGACTCCTACGCGGACGCGAAATAGGACTTATCCACAGGCTGCGCCGTCTCCCTTGGCCGCGGCGCGGCCACGGCCTAGCCTCGCTGGCAGGGAAAAGCCTGAGGCGGCCGGGAGCCAAGCCGGTCTGCTGGTGCCCTAGGAGGTCCGGATGGCGGTACTGAGCATTGATACCCACGCCCTGCTCCACGCCGCGGCCGCCGCGGACACGGCGGCCGCGGCCGTGGCCCGGCTGGGCGTGGACCTGCCCGGACAGCTGGCCGCAAGTGCAGGCATGTCCGGCTGGGAGAGTTCGGCGATGGCGTGGGGCCGGGAGTACGATGCCGTGGCCCGCCAGCTTTGCATCGCGCTGGAGGGGCTGCACGATGCCTATGCCGGCACCGGGCACCAGGTCAGGCTGGCCGCCGAGCTGTACCGCTGGACCGAGGCGGCGGCCGCCGGACACCGCTCCGCATGGCACCAGGTCCCCGGGCCCGGCCTGCCGGCCGCCGGCTTCCCGGCCCCGGCCTCCGCGGTGGGTGGAAGGTTCCCTGTCCTGCCCGAGTTCGGCCAGTTCCTCGCCGACGCCGCCGGGGTCATGTGGCCCTCCGGCGACGCCGACGCCCTGCGCCGGGCCGCCCGCACCTGGCTGGAGGCAGCGGACCGGATCCGGGAGTTCTCCGCCGGCTGCCTGCAGCAGGCGGACCGGGCGCTGTCCGGCCTGCAGGCAGCCGATGCCACGCTGCTGCGCGGGCACCACCGGGAACTGCGTACCTGTGCCCTGGACATCGCCGCAGGCTGCGAGTCCGTTGCCGCCGGCTGCCAGGCCTTCGCGGCCGGAATCGAGCAGGCCCATGCCGAACTGCTGGCGGAAACACAGGATTTTGCCACGACCATCATGCTCACCGCCGGCGCTGCGGCGCTGGCTTCCTTTGCCACCGCGGGAATCTCCGCGGCGGTTTCCGCCGGGATTTCGGGCGCCCGGATGCTCAGGTCCGTGGCGGTATTCAGGGCCGCCGCAGACGAGCTTGCCGGTTGCGCCGCGGCCCTGGCGTGCCCATCCCGCACTGTGTGCCCGGCTGGGCAGCACCGCGTCGCGGCTGACGGATCTTGGCCTGCGCGCGCAACTGCACCGCGTACCGGCTCTGGCGGCTGCGGCCCGTTCGACCGTCGCAACGCAGGGCCGGACCCTGGCTGCCCGGCTTCCGGCCGTCCTGCCGCCGGGCGCGCTCGCAACGGCCAGGGACCTGGCCGGCAAATACGGGGACCGGGTCCTGGGCACCGTAGCCTTCGGCCCGGAGAACGCCATCGCCCAGAGCGTCGGGCTCTCCGCGCGGACGCACGTCGTCGGCGCGTACCGGGAGCTCGTCACGTCCTGCAGGCCGGCCGCGGGAGTGCACCGGTGGATCACGGAGACGGTCGACGTGCATGCACCGCTGCCTGTCGCAGCCGGGGCCGCCGCCATCTGGTGGCAGCGCAAGGATGCCGTCAGGGCAGCTGTCCCGTCCTCGGGCGGTCCGCCCGGGCCCGGCAGACGTGGCAAGGCCCCGGCCGTGAGGGTACCGCACATCCGCTGGCCGGACAGGCTGCGGCTCACTGCCGCCGGGCGTCCTCCGGCCTCCCCGGCGGCAGCGGCGCGGGGATTTCCCGTGACCGGTCCCACTCCTGGGCCCAGCCCAGCTCGTCAAAAAGATGGCTCAGGAGGGTGGCGGTGAACCCCCAGACCACCAGGTCGTTGACAGTGAAGGCGGGACCGCGGTGGATAGTGCCTGCGCGCCTGAGGACGCTGGTGTACCGGTTGGCCGGCTCCAGCAGGTCCGCCACCGGGATCCGGAACACCTGGGCGGATTCGTTGAAATCCACCACCGCCACCGGCGAGGGCAGGGTCCACCAGGCGAGCACGGGGGTGACCATGAACCGGCTCACGCTCAGCGGGATGTCCGGCAGCGTACCCAGGATGTCCACGCCGGAGGCGTCCAGCCCGGTCTCCTCCACCGCTTCGCGCAGCGCGGCGGCTTCGGGTCCGGCATCGCCCGGATCAATGCCTCCGCCGGGGAAGGCCACCTGGCCCGGGTGGTCCGCCAGTGTGCCGGCACGCTCGATCAGCAGCACATCCAGATCGTCCGGTACGGCCGTGGAATGGGCGTGGGCCGGAGCCGCGTCCAGGGGCCCGAAGAGCAGCAGCACTGCCGCGCGCCGCAGGGAGTCCATCTCAAGGCCCTCGAACCGCCACCGCTCGCGTTCGCGGATGGACAGCCGTTCCCCCGGTGGAACGGATACCAGCCGCTCCAGGTCTTCCTTTGCGCTCATGCATCCAGCTTAAAACCGGCGGCCCGCAGTTCGGCCCGGGTTTGCCCGGCCAGCATCCGGGCCAGGAGGTCCTCCCGCCCGGGGGCCAGTTCGTATTTGAGCAGCTTCCGCGCCTTCCCCGGGTCCACCTCGCCCTCCCCGTAGGACGGGCACCATTGTGCCACCACGCAGGCCCCGCAGGCGGGCCTGCGCGCGTGGCAGACCCGGCGCCCGTGGAAGATCACCCGGTGCGACAGCATGGTCCAGTCCTTCGGCTCGAAAAGCTTCGCCACGTCGGCTTCGATCTTGAGCGGGTCCGTGGACTCGGTCCAGCCGAACCGGCGGGCGAGCCGCGCAAAGTGGGTATCCACCGAGATGCCGGGGATACCAAAGGCATTGCCGAGGACCACGTTGGCCGTCTTCCGGCCCACCCCGGCCAGGGTAACCAAATCCTCCAGCCGGTCCGGCACCTCCCCGTCGTACTCGTCGACGATCCGGTTGGCCAGGGCCAGCAGGCTCTGTGCCTTGGCCCGGAAGAACCCGGTGGGCCTGATCAGCTCCTGGAGCTCGGCCTCATCCGCTTCGGCCAGCGCCTTGGCGTCCGGATAGCGGGCGAACAAGGCCGGCGTGACCATGTTGACCCGCACGTCCGTGGTCTGGGCCGAGAGCACGGTCGCCACGATGAGCTCGAACGGGTTGCGGAAGTCCAACTCGGCCACGGCATAGGGGTACTCCTCCGCCAGCGCCCTGTAGATTCGGCGGGCGCGGCGTTTCAGCGCCAGCTCGGATTCCGGCGCACGCCTGGGGCGTCGGCCGGACCGGACGGCGCCGCCGTCAGGCGCGCTCAATGTTCGTCAGGTCCCTAAGCACGCCCACCCGTCCGTCGGTGTGCTGGACCAGGAATTCATCCCCGCGGTCCTGCAGCGCCAGGATCCAGGCGCCCGGTTCCAGCGTGAAAATCGCTGCGCCGGTGTTTTCGTCATACACCGGGCGGGTCCGTCCGACGGCGAACCAAAACGCCTCGTACACGGTCTCCTCCTCCGCGGTGTTGTCGCGGGTGGCCGAAATCGGCTCGTCCCGGGCCGGCTGGGCCGACGAAACGGTGTCGATGGCCACGGTGGCGGCCGAGTTGCTTCCGGCATTCCGGACGGATCCGGCCCCGGCGGCTGCGGGTTCCTGGCGCGCCCCCGCGGCGCGTTCCTGCCCGGGCTCCGGCCCGCCGGCCTTCGCC
>NZ_JBHTML010000249.1:0-4730 GCF_042679445.1 Arthrobacter sp. GCM10027362 | reverse complement strand
CAGGGTGCCGGCCGCGGCGATCAGGTCCCCGCGGGCCACGTCGAATTCGTCGGCCAGGCGCAGCGCGACGGACTGGGGCGCGGAGGCCTCGTCCAGCCCCCGGCCCGCGGCGTCGATCCCGGCCACGGTGGTGGTGCGGGGCTCCTGCCCCGGGGTCTGGACCGTCACGGCGTCGCCCACGCGCACGGTGCCGGCCACGACCTGCCCGGCGTAGGCGCGGTAGTCGCGGAAGGCCTCCGCATCGAGACCCGGGGCCAGGGCGCCCTGGGGGCGCAGCACCAGCTGGACCGGAAAGCGGAAGGCAGCGCCGGGCTCGTCGTCGGTGGTGGGCAGGGTCTCCAGCAGTTCGAGCAGCGTCGGGCCCGCGTACCAGGGCGTGTGGGCCGAGCGTTCGACGACGTTGTCCCCGGCCAGGGCGGAGACCGGGATGCTCACCGCGTCGGGCAGGCCGAGGTCGGCCGCAACCTGCTGCACATCCGCCGCAATCCGGTCGAACACTTTCCGGGAGTAGCCAGTCAGGTCGATCTTGTTGACGGCGACCACCACGTGCGGCACGCGCAGCAGGGCGACGACGCTCAGGTGGCGGCGGGTCTGCTCCAGGACACCCTTGCGGGCATCGACGAGGACGACCACCGCATCCGCGGTCGAGGCGCCGGTCACGGTGTTGCGGGTGTACTGCACGTGGCCGGGGCAGTCGGCCAGGATGAAGGTGCGGCGGCCGGTGGCGAAATAGCGGTAGGCGACGTCGATGGTGATGCCCTGCTCGCGCTCGGCCCGCAGTCCGTCGGTCAGCAGCGCCAGGTCCAGCCCGCCCCCGCCGCCAAAGCCCCGGTCGGCCGAGGTGCGGGCGACGGACTCCAGCTGGTCCGCCAGGATGGCCTTGGAATCGTGCAGCAGCCGTCCGACCAGGGTGGATTTGCCGTCGTCGACCGAACCGGCGGTGGCGAAGCGGAACAGGGTGCCGGCGGCCGGGAGATCCCGGTCCAGGAGTTGGGTGGTCATCAGAAGTATCCGTCCTTCTTGCGGTCTTCCATGGCCGCTTCGGAAATTCGGTCGTCGGCGCGGGTGGCCCCGCGCTCGGTGAGGGTGGACGCTGCGACCTCGCGCACGACGTCCTCGACGGTGCCGGCCTCGGAGAGCACGGCGCCGGTGCAGGACATGTCGCCGACGGTGCGGTAGCGGACCGTGCGGACCGAAACCTCCTCGCCGGGGCCAGGCTGCGAGAACTCGCCGACCGCCCGCCACATGCCGTCGCGGCGGAACACCTCGCGCGGATGCGCGTAGTAGATGGCGGGCAGCTCGATGCGCTCGCGGGCGATGTAGCGCCAAATGTCCAGCTCGGTCCAGTTGCTGATCGGGAAGGCCCTGACGTGCCGGCCGACGGTGTGGCGGCCGTTGTAAAGGTTCCACAGCTCGGGCCGCTGGTTGCGCGGGTCCCACTGCCCGAACTCGTCGCGCAGGCTCAGGATGCGTTCCTTGGCCCGGGCCTTGTCCTCGTCGCGGCGGCCGCCGCCGAAGACGGCGTCGAACCGGTGGGCGGCGATGGTGTCCAGCAGGGGCACGGTCTGGAGCGGATTGCGGGTGCCGTCGGCCCGCTCCTGCAGCTCCCCGCGGTCGATGTACTCCTGGACGGATCCCACGACCAGCCGGAGGCCGAGCCGCTCCACGGTGCGGTCCCGGAAGGCCAGGACCTCCGGGAAGTTGTGGCCGGTATCCACGTGCAGGACCGGGAACGGCACGCGCCCGGGCCAGAACGCCTTGGCGGCCAGGTGGAGCATGACCACGGAGTCCTTGCCGCCGGAGAACAGCATGGCCGGGCGCTCGAATTCGGCCACGACCTCGCGGATGATGTGGATCGATTCGGACTCGAGGGTGTCCAGGACGCCGAGCCGTTCCCGGACGGGAACCGGGGCGTCGTATGCGTGGGTCAGGGTCATGATGGGTCCTTGCGTGTCGGGGCGGCGGGGCGTCAGGTGTGGATGCCGCACTCGGTCTTGGCCAGGCCGGCCCAGCGGCCGGCGCGCGGATCCCCGCCCGGGGCCACCGGGCGGGTGCAGGGGCGGCAGCCGATGGACGGGTAGCCCTGCTGCAGCAGCAGGTTCAGCGGCACCGCATGCCGGGAGGCATAGCCGGTCAGCTCGTCGAAGCTCCACGGTGCCACGGGGTTGACCTTCACCAGCCCGTGGGCCTCGTCCCAGGCCACCAGGGGGGTGTTGGTGCGGGTGGGAGCCTCGTCCCGGCGCACTCCGGTGAACCAGACCCGGTAGTTGGCCAGCGCCTTCCGCAGCGGATCCATCTTCCGCAGCCGGCAGCACAGGCCGGGGTCGCGGGCGAACAGCTCCGGCCCGTGGGCCTGGTCCTGCTCGGCGACAGTCTGCTCGGGCAGGACGTCCACCACCGTGACGTCCAGGGAACGGGCCGCCTCGTCACGGGCGGCCAAGGTCTCGGTGAAGTGGTAGCCGGTCTCCAGGAACAGCACGTCGACGCCGGGCAGCTGCCGGGCCACCAGATGCGGCAGCACCAGGTCCGCCATGGAGCAGGCCACCGCCGCGTCGCGCACCGCGAAATTCTCCCGGACCCACGCCACCACCTCCCCGGCCGGGGCGTCCCAGCCCAGCTGCCGGGCGCCGGCGGCGGCCAGCTCCCGGAGGGCCTGGGTTTCCTCCGGCGGACGCGGCGGCCGGGCCGTGTGCCGGTCCGTGCGGTTGCCGCCGGCGGTCATTTCAGGTCCCCCTCGTCCGCCCGGTGCGCCCACTGGGCGAAGGTCTCGCCGTCGGCATGCTGTTCGTCGTAGCGGCGGATGACGCGGTCCACGTAGTCCACGAGCCCGTCCGCGGTGACCTTCAGGCCGCGCACGGTGCGGCCCAGGCCCGCCTCGTCCCGGTCGGTGGATGCCAGCCCGCCGCCGAGGTGGACCTGGAATCCCGGGGTCTGGCCGCCGTCCGGGTCGGGCAGCAGCTGCCCCTTCAGGCCGATGTCGGCGGTCTGGATCCGGGCGCAGGAGTTGGGGCAGCCGTTGATGTGCAGGCTCAGTTGCGCCGGCAGCCGGTCCGCAACGTCGGCGAGGCGGTCCTCCAGCCCGGCGACGGTGCGTTCGGCCGTGTCCTTGGTGTCGACGATGGCCAGCTTGCAGAACTCGAGGCCGGTGCAGGCGATGGTCGAGCGGTGGAAGACCGACGGGCTGCTGCTCAGGCCCAGCTCCGCCAGGCCCGCGGTGACGGCGTCGACCTGCTCCGGCGCCACGTCCAGCACGACGATCTTCTGGTGCGGGGTGGTGCGCAGCCGGTAGGACCCGTGGCGTTCGAGCAGGGCCGCCAGGCGGGTCAGCACGGTGCCGGAGACCCGTCCGACCACGGGCGCGGCGCCGATGTAGAAGTTGCCGTCCTTCTGCTCGTGTATGCCGACATGGTCGCCGGGTTCGCTGGGCCGGGCCGGTGCCGGCCCGTCCGGCAGCGCGAAGCCGAGGTATTCCTGCTCCAGCACCGCCCGGAACTTCTCCGGCCCCCAGTCGTTCATCAGGTACTTCAGCCGGGCCTTGTTCCGCAGCCGCCGGTAGCCGTAGTCGCGGAAGATGCGCACCACGCCGTGCCACACCGCCGCGGCGTGCTCCTCGCTGACGAAGGCCCCGAGGCGCTCGGCGAGCCGGGCGCTGGTGGACAGCCCGCCGCCGACCCACAGGTCGTAGCCGGGGCCCAGCTCCGGGTGGACCACCCCGACCAGCGAGATGTCGTTGATCTCGTGGACCACGTCCTGGGACGGGTGGCCGGTGATCGCGGACTTGAACTTGCGCGGCAGGTTGGCCAGTTCCGGGTCACCGATGAAGCGGTCGGCGATCTCGCGGATGACCGGCGTCGGGTCGATGATCTCGTCCTTGGCGATGCCGGCGACCGGGGAGCCGAGGATCACCCGGGGGACGTCGCCGCAGGCTTCGGTGGTCGACAGGCCGACCGCTTCGAGGCGGCGCCAGATCTCCGGCACGTCCACGACGTCGATCCAGTGCAGCTGGATGTTCTGCCGGTCGGTCACGTCCGCGGTGTCGCGGGCGAATTCGGTGGAAATGGTGCCGATGACCCGCAGCTGCTCGGTGGTCAGCGCTCCCCCGTCGATCCGGACGCGGAGCATGAAGTACCGGTCCTCGAGCTCGTGGGGCTCCAAGGTCGCCGTCTTGCCGCCGTCGATTCCCGGTTTGCGCTGGGTGTAGAGGCCCCACCAGCGGAACCTGCCGTGCAGGTCATCGGCGGGAATCGAGTCGAAGCCGTGCTTGGCGTAGACCGTTTCGATCCGCTCGCGCACATTGAGCCCGTTGTCCTGCTGCTTGAACTCCTCGTTGTGGTTCAGCGGCGCCGTCCCGTCCACCTTCCACTGTCCGTGGGGCTTGGCGGAGGGTCGCGGGCGCCCCTGCCGCGGGGCCGTTGTCGTCTCGATCGACTGAGTCATGCGTGCCAGCGTAGGGACGCCCGGAAGGGGTGGCCAAATGTCTTCCCATATGGCGTCCCATGGCTCAACGGGACAACATATTCGGTCCTATTACGTCATGTTTTACGTCATGTCGACGACATCAAGCAGCCGGTCCGTCACACAGTCGGCAATGGCCGGGGCGGGCAGCAGCGGCGCCGTCACCGCGTCCGCGCCGGCCCGGGCCAGCACCGAATGGAAGTGCCCGGGAGCCAGCAGGTAAGAGCCGATCAGCACGCGGCGGCAGCCGGGCCGGGACCGGGCGGCCCCGACCG
>NZ_JBHTML010000248.1:0-4747 GCF_042679445.1 Arthrobacter sp. GCM10027362 | reverse complement strand
CGGCGGCCGCGCCCGCCAACCCGGTCCGCGGCGTTCCGCTGCGGAGCAGGGACGAGGCAGTCAGGCAACGGCTGGCCGCGCTGAGCGGGGCCCTGGTGCCCCGTGCGGCGGTGCTGTGGCGTCAGCTGAGCACCGTGCCGGCCTGGGACGGACCGGCGCTGTGGCTGCACGGGGACCTGCATCCGGCCAACCTCATTACCCACAGCGGCCGGCTCGCGGCGGTGGTCGATTTCGGCGACCTGACCGCGGGGGATCCGGCCACCGACCTGGCAGCTGCCTGGCTGGTGTTCGACGACGCGGGCCGGCGGATCTTCAAGGCGTCGCTTGAAGCGCGCCGGCACATCGACGCGGCCACCTGGCAGCGCGGACGCGGCTGGGCGCTGAACATCGCCACGGCACTGCTGGCCCACTCGGACGACAGTCCCCTGCTGCGCCGGATCGGCGAAGAAACCTTGGTCCAGGTGCTGGACGGCACACCCTGACAGTCCCCCCGGTGGCGGCCGCCACGGTCTGGTCATCGCCGCCGAAGACCGTAGAGTTGGAACGTGATGCAGGCCACGTGGTGGTAGCGGGCGGGGACGAGAGTAAAGGATGGGCTGCGTGAAGGCGCTGTTGAAGTCCGGGCCGCACCCCGGTTTCGAGCTGGTGGACCGCCCCGAGCCGGAACCCGGCCACGCGGACGTGAAGATCAGGGTCTGCACCACCGGCATCTGCGGCACCGACCTGCACATCCAGTCCTGGGACGCCTGGGCGCAGGGCGCCATCACCACCCCGCTGGTTCCGGGCCACGAGTTCTACGGCGAGGTGGTCCAGGTGGGCGCCGACGTCCGGGACGTCCGGCCGGGGGACCGGGTCTCCGGCGAGGGGCACATTGTCTGCGGGACCTGCCGCAACTGCCGTGCCGGCCGCCGGCAGATGTGCATCCGCACCGTGAGCGTGGGGGTGCAGCGGGACGGGGCCTTCGCCGAGTACGTGGTCCTGCCCGAGACCAACGTCTGGGTGCACCGCGACCCGGGTATCACTCCGGAGCTCGGCGCCATCTTCGATCCGTTCGGGAACGCGGTCCATACCGCGCTGAGCTTTCCGCTGGTCGGGGAGGATGTGCTGATCACGGGGGCCGGCCCGATCGGACTGATGGCCGTCGCCGTCGCGCGCCACGCCGGGGCCCGCAAGATCGCCATCACGGACGTGTCCCGGGCGCGGTTGGAGCTGGCGGTGAAGATGGGGGCCGACCTGGCCGTGGATGTGAGCCGGGACAGGCTGGCCCAGGCACAGCACCAGCTGCGCATGGCCGAAGGCTTCGACGTCGGACTGGAAATGTCCGGACGCGCCACCGCGCTGCGCGAAATGATCGACAATATGACCCACGGCGGGCGCATTGCCCTGCTGGGGCTGCCCTCCGAACCGATCACCGTCGACTGGTCCAAGGTGGTGACCCACATGCTCACGCTCAAGGGCATCTACGGGCGGGAGATGTTCGAGACCTGGTATGCCATGAGCGCCATGCTCTCCTCCAGTCCGGTGCTGCATGCGGCGATTTCCGGCGTGATCACCGATGTGCTGCCGGCCGCGGAGTGGGAACGCGGCTTCGGGATTGCCCGCGGTGGCCTTGGCGGCAAGGTAGTGCTTGACTGGACCCACATCTGACGCCGCCGGGAGGAGGTTGCCATGTATTCAACGATGAAACGGCAGCTGCAGGAAGAGCTGGACGGAATCCGTGCCGCCGGCCTGTTCAAGGCCGAGCGCCGGATCGCCTCGCCGCAGTCCGGCCGCATCCTCGCCGGCAGTCCGGACTCCCCGCCGCGCCCGGTGCTGAACTTCTGCGCCAACAACTACCTCGGTCTGGCCGACGACCCGCGGATCATCGCCGCCGCCAAGCAGGCCATGGACGAGCGCGGCTTCGGCATGGCCAGCGTGCGCTTCATCTGCGGCACCCAGGACCTGCACCTGACGCTGGAACAGCGCGTCTCGGGCTTCCTCGGCACCGAGGACACCATCCTGTTCTCCTCCTGCTTCGACGCGAACGGCGGCGTCTTCGAAGCCCTTTTCGGCCCCGAGGATGCGGTCATCTCTGACGCGCTGAACCACGCCTCGATCATCGACGGCATCAGGCTCTCCAAGGCCCGGCGCTACCGCTATGCCAACCGGGACATGGCCGAGCTCGAGGCCCGGCTGCAGGAAGCCTCCGGGGCAAGGCGGAAGGTCGTCGTGACCGACGGCGTGTTCTCGATGGACGGCTACCTGGCCCCGCTGCGCGAGATCTGCGCGCTCGCGAACCGCCACGACGCGCTGGTGATGGTGGACGACTCCCATGCCGTCGGCGTCATCGGGCCCTCCGGGGCCGGGAGCCCCGAGCATGCGGGGGTGTCCGACCGGGTGGACATCTATACCGGTACCTTCGGCAAGGCCCTCGGCGGCGGCTCCGGCGGCTATGTGTCCGGCCGCCGGGAGATCGTGGCCATGCTGCGGCAGAAGGCCCGGCCCTACCTCTTTTCCAACTCGCTGGCGCCTGCCATTGCCGCAGCGACCCTGCAGGCCCTGGACCTGGTCCAGGGTACGGCCGAGCTGCGCGCGAAGCTGCAGGAGAACGCGGCGCTCTTCCGCCGCCGGATGGCGGCGGAGGGCTTCGACCTGCTGCCCGGCGAGCACCCGATTGTGCCGGTGATGTTCGGCGATGCCGTGCTGGCCGGCCGGATGGCGGAGGCGATGCTGGAGCAGGGGGTCTACGTCACGGCCTTCAGTTACCCGGTGGTGCCCCAAGACGCGGCCCGGATCCGTGTCCAGCTCTCCGCGGCCCACACCGCCGACGACGTCGAAGCGTGCGTGGCTGCCTTCGCCGCCGCCCGTGCGGCGGTGCGGGACCGCGGGTCCTGATGGCATCGTTCGGCTGGCGGAGAAGGCCGCGGCAGGACGCCGAACCGGCAGCCATCCGCGACTTCTGGGCCTGGTGGCTGCAGGAAGGCATCCGGCTGGTGGCACGGGGCCGGGATGCCGGCGGCACCGACTATGCCGGGCAGCTTAGCCGACACGTGTCCCGGATCAGCCCGGGCCTGGCCTGGGAGCTGGGGCCGGGCACGGTCTCCGAACACCAGCTGGTCATCTTTCCCGGAAGCAGGGACTACGCCCCGGTGGCCCGCCGGGTGCTCAAGGCGGCCCCGGCGCCGTCGCCGCAGTGGGAATACGCCGATGTGCGCCAGCCGTCCGACGTCTTCGAGGACCTGACCCTGGGCATCGGCGGCCAGGAATTCGACGGCGCGGCCTTCCGGGTGGGCCTGATGCTTCACCGGTACTCGGCGGACATCGCCGTCTACCACCCACACCTGAAGGATCTGCCTCCGAATGAACGGATGGACCCGGTCCTGATCATGCTTGACCATGCCATCGGCCAGCGGGATGTCAGCGCCTGGATCGGGGTTGTCGAGCCGGTGCTGCACGAGCTGCCCAACGGCGTGCCGCTGGCCATGCTGCGCGTCGTGGTGGCACAGCTGCGCGCGGCGGCCTTCGACGTCGGCGGACAGCCCCGCTGGCACGACCTGCACGGCACGGCCGCGGACGGGCTGCCGGTCGCGGCTCGTGTCCAGGTGCCGCTGGTACCCGCGTTCTGGCCCGACTACGACCTCCACGTCGTCGTCAGCCTGCCGTACCAGGTGCACCTGGCCGCCGGCACGGATGCGGCGCTGCTGCAGGACGCCGGGCTGCCGGATCCGGCCGGACTGCCGGCACAGGATCCCGGGGCGCCGCAGGATTCCGGGCTGGCGGACGGCGCGGGGCTGTCGGACGGCCCCGGACTGCCGGATGCCGGGGCACTGGCGGCGTTGCAGGCGATGGAGGGCCGTCTGTGCGGGCAGCTGCTCGGCGAGGGACGCCTGGTCGCGACGGAAACGAGCGGCGGCCGGCGGGCGCTGCACTTCTACGTGGACTCCACCAGTCCGGCCGCCTGGGATCTGGAGGCCGCCGCTGTGGAGTGGAAGTACGGACGAGTCGGTTTCGGCACCGAGCTTGATCCGGCTTGGGCCAGCGTCAGCCATTTGCGGATCAAGTAAAGGTTGGGGCGCTCCCGCAGTGTCGGCTGCGCCGCCACGGCGGGGCCCTCGCGCCCCACCCTGGGCGCTCCCGCAGTGTCGGCTCCGCCGCCCGGACGCAGGCCGTGGCAGGATGGCACTGTGAGCCTCACCTGCAATGTCCTGATCATTGGCGGCGGTATTGCCGGCCTCTCTCTGGCCTCGGCGCTCTCCGGCAGCGCACCCGGCCTGACGGTGGTGCTTGCCGAGGCCGAAGCGACGCTGGCCTACCACACTTCCTCCCGCTCCGCCCGGCAGTTGATTCCCAGCTACGGACCGCCGGCGGTCCGCGAGCTGACCAGGCGGACCCTGGAACTGCTGCACAGCGTCCAGGAGCGGACCGGGACGGTGTTCCTGGCCCCGCGCAGCTTCCTGCTGGTCGGCAGCGAGGAGCAGGTGAAGGCCAACGCCACCGGGGAGATGGAGTTCCTCAGCCCGGCGCAGGTGCAGCGGCTCAGCCCCGAACTGCGTCCCGGCACCTTCGCCGCAGCCGGCCTGGACCGGCACTCCTTCGGTTCCAACGCGGACGCCATGATCGAGTACCACCGCGCGACGGCGGAGGCCGCAGGGGCCCTGGTCCTCACCGGGGCGCCGGTCCGGTCCGCTGCAGCCGGCGGCGCCGGCTGGCGGGTCGAGGCGGGGGAGCACAGCATCGAGGCGGCCACCGTGGTCAACGCCGCCGGGGC
>NZ_JBHTML010000247.1:0-4751 GCF_042679445.1 Arthrobacter sp. GCM10027362 | reverse complement strand
GGGCGCTGCCGGCCGCGCTGGAGCGGGCGCTGCCGGGCTGCGTGCAGTCCGTCAAGGTTTTTGGCTGGCACTACCTGGCCTACAGCGCCCCGGTTGGCCTGGGCCTGTTGGCCTGGGCCTGCATCCAGGGCGGCGCGGCCGCGGCGTTCTCGGCCCCGCTGTGGCTGCCCACGGCCGCGGCCTGGGGTTATGGGCTGGGGCACTTCTCCGGCATCCTGCTGCCCGGATCCGAGGGCCTGAAGTACGTCTTTTCCCTTCCGTGGTGGGTGGCGGCGGCCATGGTCCTGCTCGCCGCCGCAATGACCCTTGCCGCCTCGCTCATGTGGCTGCTGCGGCGCGACAACCGGCCCGAAACGCTGGCGAAATGGAATTCCTGGGCGGCGCTGCCTGCGGTGTTCACGGCCGGGGGCCTTCTGCTCACCCTCCTGGGCAGCATCGTCGCGGCCGCAGACGGCGGGTTCTTCGGTTCCTTCTCGGGAACGGTGGGACCGGCGCCCTGGACCTTCCTGGTCCTCGGCTTGTGGGGTGTGGCCATCGAGGCAGCGGCGCGGTTCCTGGCACCGCTGCTGGTTCCGTACCTTCCCGCCCGGGCGCGGAAATTCCTTGCCGGCGGCACCGCGGTCCCGCCCGTTGCCGGCCTGCCGCCGGCCCCGGCGGCTGCACCCTCCCCGGCCGCGCTGCCCCAGCCGAAGCCCCTGGGCCCGGCAGCGAGGAAACGGCTCAAGGCCGCCGCCATCACCGCCGGCGGCGCCGTCGTCCTGGGCGCCGGCGGGATGATCGCCTACAGCGTGCTCGCTGCCACCGTTTTCGGCCCGCAGCATCAGGTGGAAGGGTATCTGCAGGCCCTGCAGGACGGGGACGCCGTCACCGCAGCGCAGATCCTCGATCCCAACGTGACGAGCGCCCAGCGGGTGCTGCTGGACAACGAGATCTTCGGGGCGGCCGAAAACCGGATTACCGGCTACCGCATCAAGGACGTCACGGTTGAGGCCGATACCGCCGTGGTCACGGCCGAGGTGACCCAGGATGCCAGGACCACCGGGCTGACCTTCGGCCTCGAGGCGGATGGCAGGACGGCGCTGGTGTTCAACCAGTGGCGCGTGGGCTCCGGTCCGGGCTGGCCGGTGCTGCTCGACCTGCCGGCAGGGCTGGACAGCGTGACGGTGAACGGGGTGGCGGTGCGGCTGCCGGCGGGCTCGGGCAGCTACGAGTCCCTGCCGGCGCTGCCGGGCAGCTACGTGGTTGCCGCTCCGGAGGGGACCAGGTACACCACTTTTGGCGAGGACCAGGTGCTGCAGGTAACGGCCGAGCACGGCCAGGCGCCGCCCAGTGCCGTCTTCGCGCCGAAATTCACGGACGCGGTGACCGGGGAGGCCGTTGCCCAGGCGAAAGCGTACCTGGCCAAGTGCCTGGAAGCTGCGGAATTCGAGCCGGCCGGCTGCCCCAACAGCACCTACGTGTGGGGTGATGACGAGGATGTGCGCAATATTTCCTGGAGCCTGGAGACCGAGCCTGCCTACGAGGTCGGCGAAGATTGGGGCGGACAGCTGACCGTCTCGGCCAGGGATGGCCGGGCCACGGTGAGCTATGAGGAAAACGAAGCCTGGGACGAGGACGAACCGGCCGAATGGGAGGCCAAGGAGGACTCCTCGTACCTGTCCTTCAGCGGCACGGTCGCCGTGGCCGGCGACGACCTGACGGTTACCTTCGGCGACTGACCCTGCGCTGTTGCCGGCTGGCGCCCCTGCCGCACCCTGCCGTGCGCCCGGGCGCCAGCACGTGCCGGCGGAGCCGGTATTCTGCCAGACGGCGGGCTTTCCGCCGGACAACGGCAACGACGGCGGCGGTGCGCCGCCTGCAGGAGGTTTGGATGCGTCTGGGTACGGTGCGGCGGAACGGGAACACGCAGGCATTCCGGCAGGAGGACGGCGTCACCACCTACCTGCCGGTGCGGGACGTCGGCGAGCTGCTCACCCGGGAGGACTGGCGCAGCCTGGCCGGCGAGCAGGGGCCGGAACCGGACCCCGCGGCGCTGCAGGCGCCGATCCTGCGGCCGTGCAAGATCCTCTGCGCGGGCCTGAACTACTACGCCCACGCGGCGGAGGTGGGCCAGGATGTGCCCAAGTACCCGACCATCTTCACCAAGTACGCCAACGCCCTGGTCGGCCCGACGGACGATGTGGTCATGCCCGCGGCGAGCACCAGGATCGACTGGGAGGCCGAGCTGGCCCTCGTCATCGGCAGCACCGTGCGGCATGCGGACGAGGCGGGCGCCCGCGAGGCGATCCTGGGCTACACGGTGCTCAACGATGTCTCCGTCCGGGACTGGCAGGGCCGCACCTCCGAGTGGTTCCAGGGCAAGAACTGGGACCGGACGACCCCGTGGGGGCCGGTGATCGTGACCGCCGACGAGCTGGATCCGGAGGCCGGCCTGGCCGTGGAGTGCGAACTCGACGGCGTGCTGAAGCAGTCCGGGACCACCGCGGACCTGATCTTCTCCTGCGCGAAGCTGGTCTCCTACGTGAGCGAATTCATGACGCTGGAGCCGGGCGACATCATCGCCACCGGCACCCCGGCCGGCGTCGGGCTGGCCCGGAAGCCGCGCGAATGGATCCCCGTCGGCGCCGAACTGGTCACCCGGATCGAAGGCATCGGCGAACTGCGCAACCGCTGCGTCGCAGAGTAACCCCTCCATCCCGCTGCATCGGCTAGTCACATAACGCCCTTTTCAGGCCTGGGAACGCCGTTATCCGGCAAGTCGATGGGAGAGGGAGGGGGTGCCGTCCTAGGATCGGAACCGTGGGACAGCATCGGCTCTTCGGACGGGACCAGGAGATGGCGCAGTGGCGCCTGCTCGCCGACTCCGTGGCCGCGGGCCGGAACGCCGGCCTGACCATCAGCGGGCCCTCGGGCATCGGTAAGACGGCCCTGATCGAACAGCTCTGCCGGGAGGCGCGGGACCGGGGCTGGAAGCTGCTGCGCGCGGCCGGGGACGAATCCCGGCAGCTGCCCGGTGCCATGCTGTGGCAGTGGTTTGCGCCGCTGGCCCAGCGCCATGCCGCCGGGGCGCCGCCGTTCGACGGCCAGGGCGCCCTGCTGCACCGGTTCCTGACCGCCACGGAGCTGGAGGCCAGCCAGGACGCCCTGAGCTATTCGGCCTCCTGGGTGCTGCGCTCGCTGAGCCAGCAGCAGCCGGTGGCGGCAGTGGTGGACGATGCCCAGTGGCTGGACGAGCTGTCCCTGGCCGTCCTGCTGGACGTCGGCAGCCTGCTGCTCGACGTGCCGGTTTTGCTGCTGCGCGGGCTGCGCACCAATGCGGACGGGCAGCCCGACCGGCGGCCCGGGGAGGCGCCGGCGGGGGATGCCCGGCGGATCCTGCCGCCCCGGGACCTGTCCTCGGGCGCCGAACTGCACTGGCGGCTCCAGCCGCTGTCGCGCGAGGCGATCGAGAGCTGGCTGGTGGCCCGGCGGCAGGACACCCTTGCGGCCAATGCGGCGCGCCTGCAGGCCGCCAGCGGGGGCGTGCCGTTCTTCATCCGCGAACTGCTCGAACGCGAACAGGCCGGCCGGAGCCTGGCACCGACCATCAGCGAGGACGCCGTACTCCGGGAGCGGCTGGACCGGCTGCCGGAGCTCGAGCGGCAGGTGCTGGGCGCCTACCAGATGGCGGTCCAGCTGGGCGAGAGGGGCCTGGAGGAGGACGGGCTGCCGCCGGAGCTGCACCGGCAGCTGCTGGTGGAGGCGGCCCACGCCCATGAGATGGCCGGGCGGCACCAACGCGCCGAGGAGCTGGCCCGGCAGGCGCTGGCGATGACCCGGGGGTCCGGGGCCCGGGCCCGGCTGCTGCTCGAGTTCGCCGAGACCCTCTACAACAATGGCCGGGTGGAACCGTCCACCGAGTGTTATGCCCAGGCGCTGAAGGAGCTGGACAATGAGCCCGGCGGCGATGGCGAACTGCGCCGGCAGGTGGTGGCCCTGGCCGCCGGCGCGGGATTCCAGCAGATGCAGTTCGCGAAGGAATACGCGGCGGTGCTGGGGCAGGTGCTGGGGCAGGACCCGGCCGAGGACGGGCCCAGCGACCGGCTGCTGCTGGTCCAGGAGGCCCTGCGGCTGACGCTGGCCGGCGAGGACGCCCGGCGCAGCGGGGAGCTGGCGGTGCGGGCGGTGGCCGGCGGAAAGCTGCTGGCGGAAAACGGGGCGGCTTCGAACATCATCAACTACGCCACCGGGGCGCTCAACGGGGCCGAGGAGGACGCCGTCGCCCTGGCGCTGCTCGATGCGGCCATCGTCCAGGCCCGGGCGGATTCGGCGGTGATGGCCCATGCCACGCTGGCCTACTGCCGGGGCGCCCTGCAGTTTCGCCGGGGCCGGCTGCGCCTGGCCCAGGTGGACCTGGAGTCCTGCCTGCGGGCCGCGGACCAAGGCTGGCGGACCTACCTGGAGACCGCCTGCGTGGTGATGGCGGGCATCCTCATCGCCCGCGACGACCTGGAACCCCTGGACGGACTGCTGGCCCGGGTGCCGCTGGGGGCACGGCGCCTGCCGCTGGTGCAGGCGATGGCGCTGCAGCTGCACGGCATGGTGGCGGCCGCCACGGCGCCGCGCTGGAGCATTTCACCGCCGCCATGGACCTGGCCGAGGGGCTGGGCCCGGCCCTGGACTGGTGGACCACCGCGGCGATCGAATCCGCCGTGCGGTCCGGCACCGCGGCGAACCTGGAGTACGCGCGGGTGGTGGCCGAGGAGGCGCTG
>NZ_JBHTML010000246.1:0-4790 GCF_042679445.1 Arthrobacter sp. GCM10027362 | reverse complement strand
CGCGGCATCCAGCCGCCCGGTGACCGCTTCCCGGGCCCCCTTGACGTGGCGGGCGGCCTGCAGCGCGGTGCCCGGGCGCAGCAGCGCCTTGGACGGCATGCACGCCCAGTAGGAGCACTCGCCGCCGACCAGGTCGCGCTCCACCAGGAGGGTGTCCAGCCCGGCGCGGGCGGTGCGTCCGGCCACGTTCTCGCCCACCGCACCGGCGCCGATGACGACGACGTCGGCCGCCAAGGTCTGCTCCGTCATGGTCCGAGCCTTCCACCGGCGCCGGCCCTCGGCAAGGGGGCCGTCCCGGTCCCCGTACGCGGAACGTGCGGGGAAGCAGCGAACGATAACGTTTACCGGCCTCCCGCTACTCGCTTCACTGGCAGGGGGGCCCTCGGCCGATAAACTGCCCAGCATGGGTGGACACCACGTAAAGCGGCTGATGATCATGCGCCATGCCAAGGCGGCATGGCCCACCGGTGTCCCCGACCATGAGCGGCCGCTGGCCAAACGCGGCCACCACGAGGCGCCGATGGTGGGCCGCTGGATGCTCAAACACGGCTACGTGCCGGATTTCATCCTGTGTTCCTCCGCCCTGCGCACCCGGCAGACGTGCACCTGGGTCTGCAGCGAGCTGGGGGAGAAGGCCCCGACGCCGATGCTCTCGGACGAGCTCTACGCGGCCCCCGGAAGCCGGATCCTCCGCGAAATCAACCACCTGCCGGAGGGCATCACCAGCCTGCTGGTGATCGCCCACATGCCGGGGGTCCAGGAGCTGGCGATGCGGCTGGCCTCGGTGGAATCGGATGAAGAGTCCGTCATGGACATGGCCTCGCACTATCCGACGTCGGGGCTGACCGTCCTGGAGCACACCAAGAGCTGGGCCGAACTGGACGGACGGGACGCGAAGGTCACAAAGTTCGTGGTGCTGCGGTAGCAGTTCCCCGGCCCGGCCCGCGGGACGGAGTGTCCGGATTTTTTGCCCCCTTTCCGGCCCGCAAGGCCGCCCAAGGGTTGCCGGAACGTTTAACTAAGCCTACTGTCTAAATTGGCTAGCCACCATTGATTGGTCCAATCGCGCGGTTGCCCGCTGCGGGTTTCCGTATGTCCCGACATAACTCCAATAAGTTTCCAGGACCCGATCTTAAGGACACGTCATGTCTTTCTATGCCGCCCTGATGTCATTCCTTTCCATCACGAAAAAGCGCCTTTTCGGCGATGAATCCGGTGCCACCGCAGTGGAGTACGGCCTGATCATCGGCCTGATCGCGGTCCTCGTCGTCGGCGCCCTCGTGATCCTTGGACCGCAGATCCAGGACATGTTCATGCAGGTCAGCGAGGCACTGCCGGGGGGTGAGGGCTGACGCCCGGTGCAGCTGTCCGGCCCCGGGCATCCGCAGGGCAGCTGCACCCCGACAACCCCGGTGACCGGAATGCGCAAAGCGGAATCCGAACGCGGTGCCGTGGCGGTGGAATTCGCGCTGATTCTGCCGATCCTCGTGGCACTGCTTTTGGGCATCATGGAATTCGGCCTTGCCTACAATGCGCAGATCACCGTGACCGGCGCAGCGCGCGAGGGCGCCCGGGCCATGGCCGTGGAAAACAACCCGGATGCCGCCCGCCGTGCTGCCCGGGCGGCGGCAGCCGCCCTCGACCCGGCGCTGGCGGACGGGCAGATTGCCATCAGTCCGGCGGCCTGTGCCGCGGGCAGGACGGCGACGGTGGTCATCACCTACGAACTGGACTCCGTGACCGGGTTTTTCGGCCCCGGCGTGAAACTCACGGGAAAGGCGGCGATGCGTTGCGGTGGATAGACGATGCCCGGTCCGACCGGGAACAGGGAGCGGTGGCGCTTGTGGTGGCGGTGTCCCTGGTGGCCCTGCTGGGGTTCGTGGCCCTCGCCGTCGACGCCGGCGCGCTGTACGCCGAACGCGCCCAGCTGCAGAACGGTGCCGATGCGGCGGCCCTGGCCGTGGCCCAGGACTGCGCGGACGGCAGCTGCACCGACCCGCACGAAACCGCCCGGCAGCTGGTCAACGTCAACGCCAACGACGGTGCCGCCACGGTGGGAAGGCTGGCGTTTCCGACCTCCGGTTCGGTCCTCGTCCAAGCGACCAGCAGGGACGCCGCCACGGGCGCGGGTGCCCTGACCCTGACGTTCGCCTCGATCCTCGGCTTCCGGGATGTCACGGTGGCGGCCCAGGCGGTTGCTGCCTGGGGGAACCCGGCCGGCGGACCCGCGGTCCTGCCCCTGGCCTTCGCCCCGTGCGTGTTCAAGCTCGACGGGCCGGTGCAGGTGATCAGCATGCACGGGGATTCCGGCGGCACCGACTGTTCGAGCGTCAGCCCGTCCGGCAAACTGCTGCCCGGCGGGTTCGGCTGGCTGGACGACCCGGCGGGCCGCTGCCGGGCCGACGTCGACATTGCCGTGAACGCTCCGATGCGCAGCGATACGGGCACCAGCCTGCCCGCCAACTGCGCCCCGGTGCTGGCCTCCGTGGCGGATCAGACCGTCCTGCTGCCGGTGTACGGGGACAAGGGCGGCACGGGCAGCGGCGGATGGTACGCGATCCGCGGCTGGGCTGCTTTCCAGGTGCTGGGCTGGAACTTCCCCGGCACCAGCTACCGCAACACCACCTACAGCGGTGCCCAGTGCAGGGGCAGCTGCAAGGGGCTCATCGGGAAGTTCGTGCGCTTCGTTTCGCCGGACGAGGGCTTTCGCACCGGCGGGCCCGACCTCGGAACGTCCGTCGTGACCCTGACCCGTTAGGACTGCCGTGAACATTCGCCTGCTGGGAGCCCTGGCCGCGGTCGTGCTGGCCGTGACCGGCACGGTGCTGATCATCGCCTACGTGCAGGACGCGGACCGGCGGGCCCTGCGCGGGACGGAGCCTGTCGAGGTCTACCTGGTCCGGCAGAGGGTCCCGGCCGCGACGCCGGCCGAAGACCTCGGCCGGTACCTGAGGCTGCAGCCGGTCCCGGCCGCGGCCGTGGCCGACGGCGCGGTGACGGACCTGGCGGCCCTTCGCGGCAAGGTCGCCGCCGGGGACCTGCTGCCCGGCGAGCAGTTGCTGGCCGGCCGGCTGGTGGATCCGGCGGAACTCCAAGCGCCCGGAAGGGTCCCGGTGCCGGAGGGCATGCAGGAAGTCACCATCCAGCTGGGCCCGGACCGGGTGGTGGGCGGGCAGCTGGCGGCCGGGGACACGGTGGGCTTGTTCGCCTCCTTCGATTCCGGCGCCGGCCGGGACGGTCCCACGACGCACCAGCTCTTCCACAAGGTGCTGGTCACCAGCGTGCAGGGTGCCCCGGCCGCGCGAACCGACCAGGCGGACCGGGCGGACGCGGCTGCAGCGCCGCCGGTACCGGAGGGCGCGATGCTGGTGACCCTGGCCCGGAAGGCGCCGGATGCGGAAAAGCTCGTCTTCGCCGCGGAGTTCGGGTCGATCTGGCTGTCCAGGGAGCCGGCGGGCGCCGGCGAAGGCGGGACGGGCGTGGTCACGAAGGACGGCGTCTACCGATGAGCAGGTTCTTCCTGGTGACCGATGACACCGGCTTCGACCAGCGGGTGCGGCAGGCGATCTCCGGCGGCCTTCCCGGCAGCGTGCAGACGCTGCGGGAGGTGCGGCTGCCGGCCACCCCGGCCGAACTGCTGCACCACGTGGCAGGGGAGATGCCCGAGGTCATCCTGCTGGGCCCCGGGGTCCGGGTGGATGAAGCCCTGCAGCTGGCCGCGGTCTTCGACGTCCAGCACCCGGAGATCAGCCTGGTGCTGGTCTGCGCGGTGGACCCGGACCTTGCCCTGTCGGCCCTGCGCGCAGGGATCCGGGACGTCCTGGAACCGGCGGCGGACCCGGACACCATCCGGGTCCTGCTGGAGCGGGCCTGCCATGCCTCGGCCAGCCGGCGCCGGAACCTGCTGCCGCCGGCCGCGCCGGAAGGACCCGGCGGAAGAATCCTGGCCGTTACCTCGCCGAAGGGCGGCGTCGGGAAAACCACCGTCGCCGCCAACCTGGCCGTCGGGCTGGGCCGGGTGGCACCGATGTCCACGGTGCTGGTGGACCTGGACGTGCAGTTCGGCGATGTGGCGACAGCGCTCCGGCTCGACCCCGAACACACGCTCGTGGACGCGGTCACCGGGGCCGCGGCGCAGGATCCGATGGTCCTCAAGGCCTTCCTCAGCGTGCACCCGGCCTCCATCTATGCCCTCTGTGCCCCCTCGTCTCCGGCCGAGGGGGACCGTATCAGCGGAGAGAACATCGTGCACCTGCTCAAGCAGCTGGCCAGCGAATTCCAGTACGTGGTGATGGACACCGCTCCGGGCCTGGGGGAACAGACCCTGGCGGCGCTGGAGGCCGCCACCGATGCCGTCTTCCTGTGCGGCATGGACGTCCCCAGCGTGCGCGGGCTGCGCAAGGAACTGGAGGTCCTGGGCCAGCTGCAGCTCGTGCCCGAGACCCGGCGCATCGTGGTCAATACCGCCGACCGCCACAGCGGACTGTCGGTGCAGGACATCGAAGCGGTGCTCGGTGCCCCCGTGGACGTGGTCATTCCCCGTTCCCGTGCCGTGGCCTATTCGATGAACAAGGGCGAACCGCTGCTGCAGGACGGCTCCCGCGATCCCGCGGCCAAGGCACTGCGCCGGCTGGTCGAGCGGTTCGATCCTGCCCGCGCGGACCAGCAGCGCAGGGGCCTGCATCGGCGGGCCGGGCTGTGAGACTCTCCGACCGGCTCAATGCCGTCCACGGCAGCGAGGAGCCGGGACGCCCCGAGCCCCCGGTGCCCAAGCCGGCGCCGGCGGCCGC
>NZ_JBHTML010000245.1:0-4809 GCF_042679445.1 Arthrobacter sp. GCM10027362 | reverse complement strand
GGCGGCCACCTGCACCGGCCAGGCCGCCGGCCCGTAGGAGCGGTGGCTGGTCAGCACCGCGCGCGGGGACTGGCCCGCGGCCAGATGCCCCAGAAAGGCCGGCCCGCTGCGGTAACCGGCATAGCAGGACGCGTCCACTTTTGCCGCGGGCAGCGCGCCGGGCACCTCCTGCACCGCCTGCGCCCGGTCCGCGAACTCCTGGTCGACCCTGGCCACCCGCGGCGGCACCGCCGCGCGCACCACATCGCTGACCGTGCCGGCGTAGCGTTCGGCCACGGCGGTGGCCAGCCGCAGCAGTCCGGGAGTGAGCACCGGCTGGGGCGAGACCACCTTGGACAGCGCCACCAGGCGCACGCCCTCGGGTGCCTCCGCCTTGCGTGCGGTAATGTAGCCGGAGACTTCCTGGCCGCCGAAGCGGGCCTTGACCCGGGCGCCGGGCACGGCGCCGGCCGCCAGTTCCTCGGGCACCAGGTAGTCGAAGGACCGGTCCAGATGGGGCAGCGGGGACTCGATCAGCACCTGCGCCACGGGGTTTTCCGCGGCCGCGGCCGAGGTTCCGCGCGGCCGCTTGGGCTGGCCGAATCCCTGCAGCAGGGAAAGCTGGACGGCGTCCCCCGTTGTCCCGGCTCCGCCGCTCATGGGCTCAGGCGTTGAAGTAGCTGCGCAGCGCCTCGACCCGGTCCGTCCGCTCCCAGGTGAAGTTCTCGTGCTCGCGGCCGAAGTGGCCGTGCGCAGCGGTCTGCTTGTAGATGGGGCGCTTGAGCTGCAGGTCGTTGATGATGCCCAGCGGCCGCAGGTCGAAGACCGCGTTGATGGCCGCGGCAATCTTCAGCGGGTCCACGGTTTCGGTACCGAAGGTTTCCACGTAGATGCCCACCGGGTGCGCCATGCCGATGGCATAGGCGATCTGGATCTCGGCGCGGCGGGCCAGCCCGGCGGCCACCACGTTCTTGGCCACCCAGCGCATGGCGTAGGCGGCGGACCGGTCCACCTTGGACGGGTCCTTGCCGCTGAAGGCGCCGCCGCCGTGCCGGGCCATACCGCCGTAGGTGTCCACGATGATCTTGCGCCCGGTCAGTCCGGCGTCGCCCACCGGGCCGCCGATGACAAAGTCGCCGCCGGGGTTGAGGATGTGGCGCACATGGGTGGTGTCCAGGTTGGAGGTGGCCAGCACCGGTTCGATGACGTGCCGGATCAGGTCGCTGTGCAGGTGCTTGTGGTCCACGCCGGCCTCGTGCTGGCTGGAAATGACCACGGTGTCCACGGAGACCGGCGTCATCCCGTCGTAGCCGACGGTGACCTGGGTCTTGCCGTCCGGGCGCAGGTAGGGCACGGTGCCGTTCTTGCGCACCTCGGTCAGCCGCTCGGACAGCCGGTGGGCCAGCCAGATCGGGGTGGGCATGAGCACAGCCGTCTCGTCGCTGGCGTAGCCGAACATGATGCCCTGGTCCCCGGCGCCCTGCAGGTCGTAGGGGTCCTGCTGCTTGCCCTCGCGCTGCTCCACCGAGGCACCGAACACGCCGGAGTAGATCTCAGGTGACTGCTGGCCGATGGACACCGAGACCCCGCAGCGCGCGCCGTCGAAGCCCTTGTCGGAGGAGTTGTAGCCGATGTTCAGGATCGTCTCGCGCACAATCTGCGGGATCTCCACGTAGCCCTCGGTGGTCACCTCGCCGACCACGTGGACCAAGCCGGTGGTCACCAGGGTTTCCACCGCCACCCGGGAATCGGGATCGACCGTCAGGAGGGCGTCCAGGATTGCGTCCGAAATCTGGTCGCAAATCTTGTCCGGATGGCCCTCGGTCACGGATTCGGACGTGAAGAGCCGCAGATTGCTATCAGTTGAAGTCACAGACATACCTTACTTGCTGCCGAGGCGTCCGCCCCACGGGCTGTGGGCAACGCCGGCGGCGGGAGATTCCTTCCGGCCGGTTACCGGGGTTTGAGCTCGCCGGCGATGCGCCCGATGATGGCCGCCGCGGTGGCGTCCTTGCTGCCGCTGACGGTTTCCGGTTCGCTGCCGTCCCGGTCCAGGATGGTCACGGTAGTCGAGTCCTGGCCGAAGACCAGGTCCTTGCCCACCTGGTTCAGCACCAGCAGGTCGCAGCCCTTGCGCGCCAGCTTCTGCCGCGCGTAGTCCAGCACGCCCGCCTCGGCGTCGCCGGTTTCGGCGGCGAAGCCGACGATCAGTTCCGGGCCGGCGTCATGCTCCTCGCGCCGGGTGACCAGCTCGCGCAGGATGTCCGGATTGCGCACCAGGGTGAGCACCGGATCGGCGGCGTCGTCGCGCTTCTTGATCTTGGTGCCGGCGGCCTGGGCGGGACGGAAGTCCGCCACCGCTGCGGCCATAATGACGACGTCGGCGCCGGCGGCGGCCTGCAGGGTGGCCTCGCGCAACTGGAGCGCGGTTTCCACCCGGGTCAGCTCCACGTTCTCCGGGGCGGGAACATCCATGTGCGCGGCCACCAGGTGCACGTCCGCCCCGGCAGCCGCGGCGGCGCGGGCCAGCGCCACGCCCTGCTTGCCGGAGGAACGGTTGCCGAGGAAGCGCACCGGATCCAGCGGCTCGCGCGTGCCGCCGGCGGTGACCAGCACGCGCCGGCCCTGCAGCGGCAGCTCGCCGGCCGGAAGCGGGCCGGCGAGGTAGGGAGCCAGGAAATCGAAGATCTCCGCCGGTTCCGGCAGCCGTCCGGGACCCGAATCCGGGCCCGTCAGCCGGCCCACGGCAGGTTCCATGACGACGGTGCCGCGGCCGCGCAGCGTGGCGACGTTGGCGGCGGTGGCCGGATGCTGCCACATCTCGGTGTGCATGGCCGGGACCATCACGACGGTGCCCCGCGCCATCAGCAGCGTATTGGTCAGCAGGTCCGAAGCCAGGCCCGCGGCGGCGCGGGCCAGCAGGTCCGCGGTGGCGGGGGCGACGACGACGAGGTCCGCCTCCTGCCCCAGCCGGACGTGGTTGACCGTCTCCACCGCGTCGAAGACGCTGTTGCTGACCGGGTTGCCGGAGAGCGCCTCCCAGGTGGCCCGGCCCACGAACTTGCCGGCAGCCTCCGTGGGGATGACGGTCACCTCGTGGCCGGCTTCCTTAAACAACCGGAGCAGGGACGCGGCCTTGTAGGCGGCGATTCCACCGCCCACACCAAGTACGATCCGCATGCCTGCTCCGGGACTATCCTGTTGTACCTTGCCTGTTGCCGGTTACTCGGCTGCCGGTTCGACCGGCTTGCTGACCAGCAGGCCCTCGTTGATTTCGCGCAGCGCGATGGAGAGCGGCTTCTCGTTGAGCCGGGTGTCAACGAGCGGGCCGACGTACTCGAACAGGCCCTCGTGCAGCTGGGAGTAATAGGCGTTGATCTGCCGGGCGCGCTTGGCGCCGAAGATCACCAGGGCGTACTTCGAGTCCGCGGCCTCCAGCAGGGAGTCGATCGGCGGGTTGATGATGCCTTCGAGGTTGGTCGACACAAATTCTCCAAATTCCGTGGGACGCGCGTCAGCGCTGGTGCGGGACCAGTCCCATCAATGAAACGAGCTCGTCTGCTGCCCGCTTCACATCGTCATTAATGACGGTGAAGTCGAATTCCGGTTCGGCAGCAAGTTCCAGTTTAGCGGTTTCCAGCCGGCGGCGCTGTTCATCGGGGCTTTCGGTGCCGCGGCCGACCAGCCGGCGGACCATTTCATCCCAGCTCGGCGGGGCCAGGAAGACGAAATTCGCCTCCGGCATGGTGGCCTTGACCTGCCGGGCGCCCTGCAGGTCGATTTCCAGCAGCACGGATTTGCCCTCGGCCATCGCCTGCTGCACCGTGGCGCGGATGGTGCCGTAGCGGTTGACCCCGTGCACCACCGCCCACTCGAGCATCTGGCCGGTCTCCACCAGCCGGTCGAACTCCTCGGCGGAGACGAAGAAGTAGTGCACGCCGTCCACCTCGCCCGGCCGCGGGGGCCGGGTGGTCGCCGACACCGAGAGCCAGACCTCCGGATAGTTGTCGCGAATGTAGGTGGAAACGGTTCCCTTGCCGACGGCGGTGGGGCCGGCGAGGACGGTCAGGCGGGGCGTGGGTGGCATACCTTCAATCTACCGGGTCCGGCCGCAGAGCCTGAAAACGGGTCAGGAGGATGAGCCGGGTTCGAGCAGTTCCAGCAGCGCCTTGCGCTGGTGGATGCCCAGGCCGCGGACCCGGCGGGTGCGCGCGATGCCTACCGTATCCATGATGCGGGCCGCACGCACCTTGCCGACGCCGGGCAGGGACTCGAGCAGCTCGGCCACCCGGAGCCGGCCAATGGCCTCGACCGTCCGGCCGGCTTCGATGACCTCGGCCACCGTCGCCTGGCCGGACTTCAGTTTCGCCTTGACGTCCGCGCGTTCCGCCCGGGCCGCAGTCGCCTTCAGCCTGGCCGCCGTCCGTTCGCCGTCCGTCAGTGGTCGCAGACTCACATCGAACCTCCACATCGCTCGCGGCGTCCGTGCCGTGTGGCGCGGATTACATCGGCCTGCACTGAACCTATCCGCTAGCCACGCGGAAAATCAATCCTCCCCGGCCAAGGCTGCCAAGGTCCTTTCGGCGGCGGCCCGCAGCCCCTGCGGGTCCGGTCCGGCCCCGAGGATGTCGCGGCTGGAGGTACCCAGGACATTGGCGTAGGCGGCGCCGAAAGTGGCGGCCAGGTCCGCGCCGGTGGCACCCTGGGCGCCCAGTCCCGGGGCCAGCAGCGGGCCGTTCACCGCGGCAAGGTCCAGGCCCAGATCCGCGATGGCGGAACCGACGGTCGCCCCGACCACCAGGCCTACGGAACCCAGCCCGCCGCCGTCGG
>NZ_JBHTML010000244.1:0-4826 GCF_042679445.1 Arthrobacter sp. GCM10027362 | reverse complement strand
CGGGGCACCTCCGGGCCCGTGGGCCAGCGCAGCAGCGCGGCCTCCGGCTTGCCCCCCGGGAGCACCCCCGGTGGGACGAGCATGACGCGCGCGTCGGTGAGGGCCGCGGCCCTGACCAGTGCGGGCGGGGCGGCAATCTTGCCCAGCACCTGCCCATTGACCGGCATTTCGCCGGCGGTGGCTATCCAGGGTTCGTCCGTCAGCGCCAGGACCTTGTGATCCTCCAACCCCGATTCCTCCAGCAGCAGGGTGCCGACCTGCGCCTGCTGCAGCGCGCTCACCACCTCACCCAGCCCGGCGGCCGCCTCCACGTGCTGCTGCCCCTGCAGCGTAGCCAGGCGCTCGAGGATGGCCTGCTGCTGCCTGGCCCACACCTCGGCGACACGCTTGGAGATCTCGGTCCGCAGCGCCTCCCGGTCGGCGCCGCCCGTGCGGGTGTGCGCCTCGACGGTGGAGACGATGGCACGGCTCGCCTCGGCCAACTGATCCACCACCAGCTCCCGGGCCCGAATGTCGCCGGCAATGATCAGCAGGCGCGCCTTCGCGGCGCGGATCACCCGGTCAACCTCGGCGGCAATCTCGTCCGCGTTCCGGCGCCAGATCTCCTCGGTATGGTGCTGGTAGCGGCCCTGGGACCAGCCGCCGGTGGGAACCTTCTTGAGGTTCTCCTTCTCGCCCTCAATGGCCCGTTCTTCAGCCACCGCGTCCTGCCGGGCGTACTGCAGCCGGATCTCGCCGCCGTCGCGCCCCACCTCGGCCACGACGTAGGGGAAGTCCTCGCCGCGGTGCCGGATCAGCGGGACCAGGTTCGGAATCAGCCCCACCTCGACGACGGGCTGGCCCTGCAGCGGCCCGGGCAGCACCTCGTTGAGCTCGATGCCGCCGCCCCGCACCAGTACAAACCGGCTGATCGGCGACGGCATGCCGGTGGCCGGTGACAGTGCCTCCTCCACCGCCCGCAAGTCCGCGTCCGAGGCACCCTGTTTGTCCAGGGAGTCCCGCACCTTCTCCGGCAGGATGTCTCCGGCCCGCAACGTGTCGACAGTGCCGGTACTGGCATCAACGTAGACCGTGATCCAAGGGCCTTCCTTCCTGCAGAGCTCGGCGTACATCTTGTGGGGTGCATGGGTCGTATTGACCTGCTCGGCCATGGTGTTTTCCTTCCCTGCCGGAAACAACCAATGCAGCATCCGGCTCCCGCACTGCCCGGAAAGAGGCAGCCCGGTAAGACCATCCAGATGACGGCTGCGCCGGCGGTCCAGGTGGTCCCGGCATCACAGAATGGAACCTGCTGGGTATGGGCCGCCACAATGCGGCCCGGTGGCCTAGGAGCCCTCGGGGGAGCCCTGGCTCCCGGAACCGGCTTCGGATGCATCCGGAGCGGCCTTTGTCCGCATCGCCTCGCGGACTTCCGGGCTGTCTGTCTCGTCAGGGAGAGGTTCGGTATCACGCCACTCTTCGGCGTGGGGAGGTTGGTTGCCTTGAATCAGTCCTTGGTCTTCGTGCTTCATCTGATCATCCACATGGGGTCCGTGCTTGTCGCTGCCCCGCTCTGCCATCACGATCTCCTCCCGCGTCCAACGCCGCGAATTCGTGTCGATCCGTCTTTTCACGGTAGCACCGGAGCACTGGGGCTTGAAGGGCCGGGGCCGAAGTTGATCAGCCTGCTTAGCAACCCCGGGGGAGAAACCGGCGGGAACGGCACAGCGCCCTTCCCGCCGGGCGGGAAGGGCGCTGTGCCCGGGGCAGCGGCGCGGGCCGTCGCCGAAGGTCAGCGGGCCAGGTAGGCCGCGTGCTGGCGGTGCGCCTCGGCCACCTGTTCGCGGATCTTGTCCACGTCCTTGGCCTTGTCGCGGTACTTCTGCTCCATCTGCAGGATCTGGGCCTCTTCCTCCAGCAGCAGGTTGTAGACCCGCTCGCGCTCGGCGGGATCGGCGGTGTAGGACAGGTCCAGGTACGCCTCGGCGTGCCGGCGGGCATTGTGGATTGCCGTCTGCGCCTTGCCGGCCTTGCTGATCAGGGACAGGAACACAGTCACCACCAGCACGCCGATGATCACGCTCAGGGACAGTCCGGTGGTGATCTCGATGACCGGCACGTGCTCGCCGCCGTTGATGAACGGCAGGGTGTTCTCGTGCAGGGCGTGCAGGATCAGCTTCACGCCGATGAAGGCCAGGATGGCCGCCAGGCCGTAGGAGAGGTAGATCAGGCGGTCCAGCAGGCCGTCGATGAGGAAGTACAGCTGGCGCAGGCCCATGAGCGAGAACGCGGTGGCGGTGAAGACGATGAAGACGTTCTGGGTCAGCCCGAAGATCGCCGGGATCGAGTCCAGGGCGAACAGGATGTCGGTGCCGCCGATGGCCACCATGACCAGCAGCATCGGGGTCAGCATCCGCTTGCCGTTCTCGACCGTGAACAGCTTGTCGCCGTCGTAGTCCTTCGAGGTGTGGAAGAAGCGCTTGGCCAGGCGGATGATGAAGTTATCCGCTTCCTCGTCCTCTTCGTCCGGCTCGGGCTTGAGCAGGTTGCCGGCGGTGACCAGCAGGATCAGGCCGAAGGCGTAGAAGATCCAGGAGAAGGAGTTGATCAGCGCCGCGCCGAGGAAAATGAACCCGGTGCGGGCGATCAGCGCGAAGACGATGCCGAACAGCAGCACCTTCTGCTGGTCCTCGCGCGGGACCCGGAAGCTGGCCATGATCACCAGGAAGACGAAGAGGTTGTCCACCGACAGCGCCTTCTCGGTGATATAGCCGGCGAAGTACTCCGATCCCATGGCCGAGCCGCCGAAGGCCCAGACCAGGATGCCGAAGACGACGGCCAGGCCGACGTAGATGGAGGACCACACCGCGGCTTCCCTGAGCGTGGGCACGTGGGCCTTGCGGATGTGGAAGAAATAGTCGAATGCCAGCAACAAGAGGATGGCGACGATGGTGATGCCCCAGACCAGGGGTGAGACAGTCATCTGTTCTCTTTCGTAAGGAGGGTAGCAGTCATCGCCGCAAGTCTCTCCTCCGGCCTGCGGCCGGACACTGCACCCGGCAGGGCGACGGCGCCCCACGTGTTGACGGATACAGCGCTGTGGGATACTCCCTTACGCTCTAGCCATGGTACCGGGAAGCCGCTCCGGAACTGAAATCGGACCGGAACCTAATGGTCCAGCACCTCGTCGGCTGCCTCCACGCTCCGGTTAGGGACGGTGGTGGGGGACTCGAGGTGGACCGCGCCGGATGGCACCAGGCCGGCCCCGCCGTAGCGTTCCATTACCTTCCATTGCGCGGCCATGTCCTCGCCGGCGTGTTCCGGCGGCAACTGCCGCCAGAAGCCGAACCCCCCGCAGTCCAGCAGCGCCTGCCGGTCGAACAGCACGCAGCCGCCCACCCACGCCACCTTGTAGAGGCGCCAGCCGCCGCGGGGGATGTCCAGGTCCCGGGCCACATGCGTGAGGTTGGCCGCATTGTGCAGGGTCCAGCGGGAAAACCCGGGCCCGTCCCGGCGCACCCGCTCCGGCACCACCGGCCCCTCCCACAGTTCGAACGGTGCCTGCTCGTGCGGGCGCTCGTCCTGCAGGTAGGACAGGCCCTGCACGGCAGCGCCGACGAAGCCGCAGCCTGCCTCCCTGATGGCACCGACCAGCCGGCGCAGCATGTCCGGTTCCAGCCACACATCGCTGTCCAGGTACAGCACCAGCGGCGCTGCCGCGAGGGAGAGCAGGTAGTCCCGCTGCTCGGCCATGCCGCGCCGGGGCAGGTGCCGTTCCAGCCGCACCTCGCGGCCCTGGCAGCGCAGCACCCGGACCATGGCGGCCACGGCAGGATGTTCCCAGACCGGCTCGCCTTCCGTCTGGTCGCTGAGCACCACGCGGAACGCCGGCGAATCCTGGCCGGCCAGTCCCGCCAGGGTTACCGCCAGGTCCGCATGCCGGCCGTAGCACGGGATGAGCACGTCCACCTCGGCCGGCTCCGGCACCGGCTCCCGGGCCCAGTCGCCCGACCACCGCCGGCTCACTTCGGCCCCGCCCCCTCGACGGCGGATTCGGTGCCGGACAGGCTGGTGCCGCGGATGCGCCTGACCACGGCGGTGGTGGAGTGCTCGGCCACATAGTCCAGGATGCTCACCGTCCCCCCGTAGGCTTCCACGGCCGGGGTTTCGGCCAGCATCTGCGGCGAATAGTCCCCGCCCTTGGCATAGACATCCGGACGGAGCGCGTTGATCAGGGGAACGGGGGTGTCCGTATCGAAAACCGTGACGTAGTCGACGCAGCTCAGCGCGGCGATGACCGCCGCCCGGTCCCCGATGGGATTGATCGGCCGGTCCGGGCCCTTCAGCCGGCGCACGGACTCGTCCCCGTTGAGCGCCACCACCAGCACGTCGCCGAGCTGCTTGGCCTGGTTCAGGTACCGGGTGTGCCCGCGGTGCAGCACGTCGAAGCAGCCGTTGGTGAGCACCACCCGGCGCCCGGCCGCCCGCTCATCCGCTATCCGCCGTACCAGCTCGTGCGCCGGCAGCACCGTGTCGGCGAAGCCGCGCAGGTGGGCGGCCAGGTCCGTCGCCGAGCAGACCGAGGTGCCGGCACGGTGCACGACGACGTCGGCGGCGGCCTGGGCCAGGTCCAGGCAGGTGGTCAGCGGCAGCCCGGCGGCCCGGGCCAGCGTCAGGGCGGCCACGAAGGTATCCCCCGCCCCGGAAGCCTGCTTTTCCGCCGCGGCCCGCGCCCAGGTCCGGTGGCTGCCGCCGTCGTGGCGGGACAGCAGGACGGTGCCGTCCTTGTCCAGCGTGACGACGGCGGCCTCGGCCCCGGTGGCCTCCAGCAGTTCGGCGCGGCGGGC
>NZ_JBHTML010000243.1:0-4871 GCF_042679445.1 Arthrobacter sp. GCM10027362 | reverse complement strand
AGTATCCCCGCCGCGGGCGGCCAGTGCGGCCAGCCTGGCTTCCAGCCGGGCGCATTCCTGCTGGGTCCGGGCCAGCCCGGCCTCGGCCTCGCCGTGTTGGGCCCGGGCGGCGGCTTCCTCTTCCTCGGACACCAGCCTGCCGGTGCCGGCCCCGGCAGGCGCCGGATGCTCGCTGGAACCGCACACCGGACAGGGTCCGCCGTCTTCCAGCCGGGAGGCAAGCTCCGCGGCGGCGTTGTCCAGCCGCTGCCGGAGCAGGTCCAGCCAGTGTTCCTTGCGGTCCAGCTGCAGTGCCCTGGCTTCCTCCCGCCGGCCGGCGGCCGCGGCCAGCTGTCGGGTGCACTCGCCGTGCTCCTCAACGGCGGCAGCCACCGCTTGAGCCTCGTCCAGGCGCCGCTGGAGCCCGGGAAGGTCCCCGGCCTGCAGGGACTGCAGCCCGTCCTGCAGCTTGGCCGCCTCGGCCCGGACAGCCTCGGTTTCCTCGGCCGTGCGGCTTCTGCACTCCGCCAGCCGGCCCAGCTCGGCTTCCAGTTCCGACTCCGTCCCGGTGAGGACCAGCAGGCGCTCTTCCTCCGGCAGCAGCGCCTGGACCTGGCCCAGCCGTGCCGCGGCCCGGTCCGAGGCCTCCGCCAGGACGGCTTCGAGCGCATCCTCCCGGTCCCCGGCCGCCTCCGGAAGGTCCACGCCATAGTCCGCAAAAAGCGGATGCGCGGCCGCGGCCTCCGCCAGCCGCCGCGCCTGCGCCCGGCTGCGATCCGCATCCGGCGCGGCCTGGTCCCGGTGCCGGATCGGGGCCGCGAGCAGCTCGGCGCGGCGGTGGGCCTCGAGATCCTCGGCGAGCTGCCGGTAGGCCGGTTCGTTGGTTCGGTGCTTGTCCTCCAGCTCTTCGAAGGCGACCAGCTCGGCATGGTCGGCCAGGCGTTGTTCCTGCACCGCTATGGTCCCGTGCAGCTGCGCCAGCTCCGCGTCACCGGCAGCTGCCCGGTCCGCGGCCTCGTCGGCGAGCGCGGCAACGGCGGCCTGCAGCTGCTCCAGGTGCCCGGCCCCGGCTTCTGCCGGCAGCTGGTCCGGCGCCAGGTGGCGGCCGGCCTCCTCGCGGGCGGCGCGCAAAAGCACGGCCACGGCCGACCGGGCCTGCTCATACCCGGCCCTGGCCGCGCCCGCGTCCGAGGCCAAGGTCTGTTCGACGGCGTCGAAGCGCCCGGTGTTGAACAGCCGCTGCAACAGCGGCCGGCGCTCCTTGGCGTCCGCACGCAGGAACGCGGCGAACTCGCCCTGCGGCAGCAGCACCACCTTGGTGAACTGATCCAGGCTCATCCCGAGGACCTCGCCCAGCTCCACGGCCGCCTCGTCGTTGCGGGCCGATTTTTCCACCCAGGCCCCGCCGATGCGCTCGCGCAGCAGGGTCCTGGCCTGCTGGACCGTGGTGCCCTTGCCCGAGCGCGCGGACGGGCGGTCCCATTGCGGACTGCGCGTGACCTCGAAGCGCCGGCCGCGGGCACTGAATTCGCAGACAACTTCCGGGGCGGCGGCGGCCTCCGCGTGGTCGCTGCGCAGCCGCTTGCCGTTCTGGCGTGCCCCGGGCACCGAGCCGTACAGCGCGAAGCAGACGGCGTCCAGGATGCTGGTCTTGCCGGCCCCCGTCTGCCCGTTGAGCAGGAACAACCCTTGGGCGCTGAGCTCGTCGAAGTCGATCCGCTGCCGCCCGGCGAACGGGCCGAAGGCCTGGATTTCCAGCCGATGGATCCTCATGCCGGCACCTCCGCGGCCGCGACCTTGCCCAGCGTTTCCACCAGCAAATCCCGCTCGGCGTCGTCCGCGGCCCGGGAGCGCACATGTTCCAGGAAGCCGCAGCAGATGTCCAGGTCATCCTGGGCCTTGGCGATCCGCTCGCTGTAGGTCTGCCCGTCATGCTGCGGCCCGGAGGCGGGCTCGAAGGCCAGCACCAGGGTGTCCGGGAACCGTTCGCGCAGCCGTTCCATCGCCCGCAACGGGCGCTCGTCATCGGTGACGGTGATCTGGCAGTAGGCCGCTTCGGCCCAGCCGTGCTCCGGCGATTCCAGCAGCTCGTCCATGGTGCCCCTCAGGACGGCCAGCCGGCGGCCGGTCTCCCAGCTGACCTCCTCGACGCCGGCCAGGCCGCCGCCGTCGAACTCGACCAGGTAGCCGCCCTTGCGGTGTCCGGCCTCGGAAAAGGAGTACGGCAGCGGCGAGCCGGAGTAGCGCACCTCGTGGCTGAGCTGCTGGCGGCCGTGCAGGTGGCCCAGGGCCACGTAGTCCAGGCCGTCGAAAAGATCCAGCGGGACGGCCCCGACGCCGCCGATGCTCAGGTCCCGCTCGCTGTCCGAGGTGATGCCGCCGCTGGCGAAGGTGTGGGCCAGCACCAGCGAATGCACTGTCCCGCCGGCCCGGCGCCCGGCCAGGTCCGTGCGGATCCGTTCCAGCGCGGCCTGCGTCACTGCGGCGTGCGACGGCGCCCCGGCCCCGAGCTCCTCGGCGCACAGCCGCGGCTCCAGGTACGGGATGCCGTAGACGGCCAGGATTGCCCCGTCCAGTTCGAGCTCCACCGGCACGGCCAGATCCGCCGGCCGGGTGCGCAGATGCACCCCGCCGTGGACCAGGATCGCCGAGCCGAAGCCCAGCCGCGAGGCCGAGTCATGGTTGCCGCTGGTGATGATGATGCGTGCGCCCGCTGCGCGGAGCCGGGCCAGCGTGTCCGAAAACAGGTTGACCACGTCCACCCCCGGCAGTGCGCGGTCGTAGACGTCGCCGGCGATCAGGACCACGTCCACGGACCGGTCCCGCACCGTCTGCACGAGCTGGTCGAGGAAGTGCCGCTGCGCCGGCAGCATGCCCACCCCGTGGAAGGATCGCCCCAGATGCCAGTCCGATGTGTGCAGTATCCGCATGTTTCAAACCTACCGGCCGGCGGGGACAATCCCGGTGCAGCCCGCGGCGCCCGGGCTACTTGGCGCTCTTGTTCCCCCGCGAGGCCGGGCCGCCCTGGCCGTCGAAAAAGTCCTTCGCCTCCGCGGCGCCGTTGTCCGGCTCCTGCTGCGGCTTGTCCGCACCTGTGACGTCGACGTCGTCCTTCGCGTAGCCGAAATCGGCGGCCTTGCCTTTGGCGGCCTTGCCTTCGGCGGCCTTGCCCGTGGCGCGCTGCGGCGCGCCTTCGGCACTGCGGTAGATCAGCCCCGCGATCACCGCACCCAGCAGCGGAGCCGCCCAGAACAGCCACAGCTGTCCGGCGGCGGTGCCGTCGCCGAAGTAGACGGTGGCGGTGGACCGGGCCGGGTTCAAGCCGGCGTTGGAAACCGGCAGCAGGAAGGCGGTCAGGACGGACAGTGCCAGGCCGACCGCGAACGGTGCGCTGCCGGGCCGGGCGGCGCGGGCCGTGGCCCCAAGGTAGACGGCCACCAGCAGCGCGGTGCACACCGCCTCGGCCAGGAACACCCCGGCCAGGGAGAATCCGCTGCTGCCGCTGGCATCGAAGTGGTTGGAAATAGCGGCGAAGAGGCTCTGCGACTGGGAGTTGGCCGGGTGGCTGCGCAGGATCACCCACAGGACCGTCGTGGCCAGCGAGGCGCCGGCCACCTGGGCCACGATGTAGGGCAGCACATGCTTCCATGCCGTGCGCCCGGCCAGCGCCGTGCCCAAGGTAATGGCGGGGTTGAAGTGGCCGCCGGAGATGTAGCCGAATGCCAGCATGGCCGCCGCCACGGCGAATCCGAAGCCGAAGGGCACCGCGAAGCCGCCCTGCGGGTTGAACATTCCGATGCCGAGGGCGCCGCCGACCAGCAGGAAGGCACCGACCGCCTCGGCACCGATCCGTGCGGACAGGGAATAGCCTTCCCGGGGCGCCCGCACGGTTTCCGCCGGCTCCTGTTCCACGGGCCCGCCCGACTGCTTCAATGACATGATCGGCCATTCCTTCCGGCCGGCACCAGCCGGCCCATCGCTCACAAAACCGTCTCCCAGCCTTACATTTGAGGCTGGGAGAACGCTGGATGCTTGCTGTGGCGGCAGGGCCGAAGTGGGCGGGGCCCTCGGCGGATACCGTTTAGCGGCCTCCCACACCTCGCAAGCTCGGCGCGGGTCCCTCGGCCGCTAAACTGGGATGCCGTGACCAACCACGCATCCGACGCCTCCACCCGGCCTGCCCCACCCGACTTTGCCTCCCGTGTCCGTGGCTGCCTGCTCGGCGGCGCGCTCGGGGACCAACTGGGCCATGCCGTCGAATACGGCAGCTGGCACGAGATCGAGGCCCGGATCGGCACCGGGCTGCGGGATTTCAGCCAACTGGACGGACCCGGCCACTTCAGCGACGACACCCAGCTGACCCTCTACACCGTGGACGGGCTCACCGAGGCACTGGAATGGGCCAACGCCGGCGTGGCCGCGGACGAGGCGGCCTGCCTCTGGCTGGCCTACCTGCGCTGGTACGCCACGCAGGACGGCCGCTTCCCCGACTCCGGCCCGGAACCGCAGCCGCGCTGGATCGACCACCAGGAGGTGCTGCACCACCGGCGCTCCCCCGGCGAGGCCTGCCTATCCGCGCTGGCCACCGGGGAGATGGGCACGCGGGCCCGTCCGCTCAACCGACAGGCCCGGGACGGAGGGGCGCTCGTCCGGTCCGCTCCCTTCGGCCTGCTCCCCTTCGTCTCCGCGGAAGCTGTGTACCGGCTCACCCTGGACGGCGCCGCCATCACCCACGGGCACCCCGCCGCCCAGCACAGCGCCGCCGCCTTCAGCGGCATCATCCGGTTGATCGTCCAGGAAGGCTCGGGCCTGGCCGACGCCGTCCGTGCCGCAGCCGCCCGGGCCGAACGCGAAGCTGCGGCCCCCGGCGTCGCCTCCGCCCTGCGCAGGGT